>DASWWB010000796.1:0-5335 GCA_036406115.1 Herpetosiphonaceae bacterium | reverse complement strand
CGAGCGCCCCGCCGCCGTGGTCGAATCTCGAGCCCGGCCGGCCGGCGCCCCCGCCGACCCAGGCCTCGGTGCCGCTGCCGGGCGCTGTCCTGGACCGCCGCCAGCCCTCCAGCCCGCTGCCCGGACCCGCCGCCGATGCGGTGCCGGTCCAGGGCAACGGCCGGGCCTGGGGCAAACTGACGATCGAGCAGGGGCCGGAGCAGGGCCGCTTCTTCCTGCTGCGCGACTCGCAGCTGACAATCGGCCGCGACCCCGCGCTGCCGATCGCCCTGGCCGCCGACGCCTCGGTCTCGCGCACCCACGCCCGGATCACGCGCACCGAGGGCGGCGTGGCACTGGAAGACACCGGCAGTTCGCATGGCACCAGGCTCAACGGCCGGCCGATCAGCGGCCTGGTCTTCCTGCGCTCCGGCGACCAGATCCAGGTCGGCACATCGACGCTGCGGTTCGAGGCATGAGCGGCGCGCTGCTGATCGCGCTGATCATCATGGCGCTGGGCCTGGCGGGCAGCGTGCTGCCGCTGGTGCCCGGCCCGCCGGTGATTTGGCTCGGCGCGCTGTTCTACGCCCACCAGACCGGCTACCAGACCGTGGGCTGGGGCACGCTGCTGGCGCTGTTCGCCTTGATGCTGGCGGCGGTCACCAGCGATTTCTGGGTCGGGGCGGTGCGCAACCGCCGCGAGGGCGCCTCGTTGCTGGCGACACTGCTCAGCACCGTCGGTGGCATCGCCGGGCTGCTGCTCGCCAGCATCCCTGGCATGCTAATCGGCTCGCTGCTGGGCATGCTGCTGCCGGACTGGCGGCGCTGGCGCGAGCCTGGCCATGTCGTCAAGATCTCGTGGCGGACGATCAAAAACTGGCTGATCGGCGCGGCGGTGCAAATCGCCCTCGGCGTCGCCATGATCGGGCTTTTCCTGGTGCGGCTTGCCATCGGCTGAATTATCGATTAAGCTGTAACGGTTCGGCCGCGCGGCCGGGCCTACAACTGACGACAGTCCTTATACATGTAAAGAGCACCGCCGCCGCTACACATTTGTATCGGCGGCGGTTTTGCGTGACGCGGCCGATTAAATGTCCCTGGAGAAAGGAATGCGCTCGATATGAACGTCCGGCATCTGTTGTTCGGGAAGCCATTTCCCACCAGCAGCGCTCACCATGAACGCCTGGATAATGTGCGTGGACTGGCCGTGTTCGCCTCCGACCCTATCAGCTCCAACGCCTATGCCACCGAGGCAATCATGCGCGTTCTCGTGGTGCTCGGGGCCGGAGCGCTCAGCCTCACCCTGCCGATCGCGATCACGATCGGCGTGCTGGTCATGTTGGTGATCATCAGCTACAACCAAACCATCAAGCACTACCCGATGGGCGGCGGCGCCTATATGGTCAGCAAAGACAACCTGGGCCGCACCGCCTCGCTGACCGCCGGCGCCGCCATCCTCAGCGACTACATCCTGACCGTCGCCGTGTCGGTCTCGGCGGGCGTCAAAGCCCTCACCTCGGCCTTCCCCAACCTGGTGTACCTGCAAGAGCACCGGGTGTATGTCGCCATTTCGATCATCGCCATCATCACCTGGCTCAATCTGCGCGGCGTGCGCGAAAGCGGCACGATCTTCGCCTTCCCGACCTACGCCTTCGTGCTGGGCGTGCTGCTGGTGATCGGCTGGGGCCTGCTGCGCTACTTCGGCGTCGCCGGCGAAGCCCTGCCGCGCTTCGTGCCGGGCGAGGCGCTGCCCGGCGTGCCGGAGGCCAGCAACCCCGACAACCTGGCCCTGCTCTGGCTGGTGCTGCGGGCCTTCGCCGGCGGCTGCACCGCGCTGACCGGCATCGAGGCGATCAGCGACGGCGTGCAGGCGTTCCGCGAGCCGGCGCCCAAGAACGCGGTGATCACGATGCGGGCGATGGGCATCATGGCGATGGCGCTGTTCATCGGCATCAGCTTCCTGGCGACCCACATTCCGATCGACCCGATCAGCGAGAGCGACAGCGTCCTCTCGCAGCTGGCGCGCATCGTCACCGGCGGCGGACCGCTGTACTACTGGGTTCAGTTCACAACCATGCTGATTCTCATCCTGGCCGCCAACACCGCCTACGCCGACTTCCCGCGCATCGCCGCCTTCCTGGCCCGCGACGGCTTCCTGCCGCGCTGGTTCAGCCAGCTGGGCGACCGGCTGGTCTACAGCACCGGCGTCGGCATGCTGGCGGTGCTGGCGGGCATCCTGATCGTGATCTTCGGCGCCGACGAGCACGGCCTGCTGCCGCTCTACGCGATCGGCGTGTTCCTCAGCTTCACCCTCTCGCAGGCCGGCATGGTCCGGCTGTGGAACAAGGTCGCCAAGCTCAAGCCGGGCGAGGAGCTGCAAACGAAAGTCACGGTGCTGCACCACGAGCCCAACTACCAGATTCAGCGCCTGCCGAGCATTTTCGGCTGCATCCTGACCTTTGTGGTGCTGATCATCCTCACCATCACGAAATTCCGCGACGGCGCCTGGATGATTCTGATCGCGCTGCCGCTGATGATGCTGCTGTTCCGCACCATCCGCCAGCACTACGACCACGTCGCCAAAAACCTGCGGGTCTCGGACCTCAAGCCCAGCGACCTGCGCAGCCCGGCCGACGTGGTGATCGTGCCGGTCGGCGACATCCATCGCGGCTCGCTGCGCGCGATCAAATACGCCATCAAGTTCTCCGACGACGTGCGGGTGGTGACGGCGGTCGACGACGAGGCCGGCGAGGCGGCGTTCAAGGAGCGCTGGGATCGCTGGAAGGATGTCGTCAGCGGCGCCAAGCTGATCTTCCTCCGCACCGACTACCGCGACTACCTGGGCCAGGTCGTGGAGTACATCGAGAAAGTCAATAACCAGGAGTTCCCCGGCCAGCTGATCACCGTGGTGGTGCCCGAGTTCATGCCGGACTCCAAGCTGGCCTACGCGCTGCACAACCAGACCGCCGCCCAGCTCCTGATGCGCCTGCGGGCCTACGAGGATGTGGTGGTGATCGACGTGCCGTACCACTTGCGGAAAACGCCGGCGACGCCTTAAGCAGTCGTCAGCTGTCAGTCGTCAGGCCCAAACCTGACGACTGGCGGCGGGACGTGAGAGGCAAGCAACCCATCATCTCCAAATGTTTTGGCGCTTGCCCTGCCGATTCTCACCCAAAATTCATCTCCCCTGGCCACTGACGACTGGCGACTGACAGCTCCCCTCCGTTTGACAGTCCTGGCGCGGCAACGTATCATACCGCAGATTGATTGTAAGCCGTTTCACACAGGAAGGTTCATTGGATATGTCGCGCTTCAAGTCTTGGTGGACGCTGCCGCGGGCCGTCGTGGCGATCACGCTGGCGCTGCTTTTAGCGAGCTGCGGCGGGAGTTCGGTCCCGCTCACCGGCGTGGTGACTGACCTCTACAGCCAGAAGCCGGTCGCCGGCGCCACCGTGCGGGTGGGCGAGGCGACAGCCACCACCGACGCGGCCGGCCGGTTCAGCCTGGCGGATTGGACCAAAGAGCAAACGCTGACCGCCGAAGCCACCGATTACACCTCGGCGACCCTGGCCCTGTCCACCACGCCGCCCGCCGCCGAGGGCGCGACCGCCGTCGACGTGAGCCTGACCATCCGGCCCAGCAGCCTGGCCGGCAAGCTGACCAACCAATACACCAACGAGCCGGCGGCCGGCGTCCAGGTGTCCGCGTCGTCCGGCGTGACGGCCACCACCGGCCCTGACGGCTCCTTCAAGCTGGCCAATCTGCCCGAAGCCTTCGAGCTGACGGTCAGCTCGCCGGATTTCGCCGAGCTGAAGGCGCCCATCCAGCGCCAGACCGAATACAGCGCGGCGCTGCGGCCGTCGGTGCTGGTGGGCGTGCTGACTGACAAGTACAGCCAGAAGCCGATCGCCGGCGCCACCATCAGCGCTGGCGCCGCGACCGCCACCACCGACGCCGAGGGCCGCTACCGGCTGGCGGGCATCGCCCCCGACCAGGAGCTGCTGGTCGCCGCCGGCGACTACACCTCGCAGACGCTCAAAATCCCCGCCGGCATGACCTTCGACCTGGCGCTGCGCCCCTCGACGGTCAAGGGCGTCGTCACCGACAAGGCGACCGGCAAGCCGCTGAGCAAGGCCCGCGTGATCGCGATGCCCAAGCCCGAGTGGCCGGCCGACGCCACCAAGCCCTACACCGGCACCGCCGTCGCCATGACCTGGCTTGAGGCGGATGGCTCCTACGTCCTCAACGACGTGCCCGAGAACGCCCAGATCCAGGTGCTGGCCCCCGGCTACCGCAAAGCCCTGACCACCTTCAAGGAGGGCGAGTTCGTCAGCGATCTGGCGGCTGAGCCGTTCATCGCCAAGGCCCTGTACGTCACCGCCGCCACCGGCTCCTCCCGCTCCGGCATGACCGAGATCTTCGAGATGGCCGACCGGACCGAAATCAACGCCCTGGTGGTCGATGTCAAGCTCGACTTCTACAACAATGTCGGCGGCGTCGGCTACATCTCCAAGCTGCCGATCGTGCAGGAGGCCGGCACCGCCGAGGACTACCTCGACATGGAGTGGCTGGTCTCCGAGGCCCACAAGCACGACATCTACCTCATCGCCCGCATGGCTGTGATGCGCGACAACCGCTTGGCCGACGCCCGGCCCGAGTGGGCGGCCAAAAACGCCAACACCGGCGAGGTCTGGGAGGATCACGGCGGCCTCAAGTGGCTCGATCCGTTCAATCCCAATGTCAAGGAATACAACGTCAGCCTGGCCAAGGAGATCGCCAGCTACGGCTTCGACGAGATCCAGTTCGATTACATCCGCTTCCCCTCGGACGGCTCGACCAGCAACCTGCGCTTCTCCAAGCCGATCGACCCTGAGAACAACCCCGAGGTCATGTACGAGGCGATCGGCGCGGTGCTGACCGACGCCCACGACGCCATCCACGGCGCCGGCGCCTTCTTCTCGATCGACGTGTTCGGCTACGCCACCTGGCGCAACATGTGGGAGATCGGCCAGAGCCTGGAAATCATGGCCGACCACACCGATTATGTCTGCGCGATGGTCTATCCGTCGCACTACGACCGCAACGAGCTGGGCTTCGACAACGCCGACGCCCACCCGTACGAGATCGTCAAGGACAGCATCGAGAAGGGCCAGAAGCGGATGGAGACCAAGTACGCCGTCCAGCGGCCCTGGCTCCAGGGCTTCACCGCCACCTGGCTCGACCCGGTCACGACCTACGGCCGCGCCGAGCTCCAGGCCCAGTTCCGGGCGGTCGACGAGGTGCCGGGCACCCACGGCTGGATTATCTGGAACGCCGCCAACATCTACGACGAGGGCTGGTTCAGCAAGGAATAAGG
>DASWWB010000795.1:0-1570 GCA_036406115.1 Herpetosiphonaceae bacterium | reverse complement strand
ATCATCCCGCTGGTCTTCACCACTCAGATCCCCGTCCTGTTCAACGATCCCACCACCGGCGCGATGGGCCCGCTGCCCGCCCTGATCAGCATCGGCATGTTCATGCTGGTGAGCTTGGTGCCGTTCCCGATCTACGGCGCGCTGATCTCCAAGCGCGGCCAGGCCCGCAACGAGGAGCAGCGCAAGCAAAACGAGGCCCGCGGCGGCTCGCTGCGCCATCCCGGCCGCGTCGTCAACCTCGACGACCTCCAGGCCTTACCGCTCGATAAGTTCGGCTCCTGGGTGGGCCGGCTCTTCGCCAACAATGATTTCACGATGATCGACTACAAGTTCGACAAAGAATTCGTCGATCTCCAGCTCCAGCGCAAAGATCCCGAGGAAAAATGGCTGGTGCGCTGCACGGTGGTCGAAGCCGTCAAGCCAGGCATGGTCCAGTCGCTGGGACAGGATGTCCGCGAGGGCGAGTACGCCAAGGGCGTGGTCGCCGCCTCGACGACGATCCAGGACGGCGCGCGCAAATGGGCCAAAACCCGCGGCAACATCGAGGTCTTGGACGGCGAGACGCTGATCGACATGGACTGAGGCCGGCGCGCCTCCATCCCCGCCGAGCCAGCCGCCGCGCTGGCTCGGCGGTTTTTAGGGTATGCGGGATTAAGCATACTAGGTTTCGTCGTTGATCAGGCCGGCAGGCCGCCCGCCGGATCCGCAAGACCGGCTATAATAGCCCCAGTTGCTTACGCTCCGCCCAGGCGCGGCTCGTCCCACGCCGGCCCGTTCCGTCCCCGCGGACTCCGAATACAACGCGGCCGGCAGGAGATTATCTAGCAGCGCTTTGCCGAGGCGGGCCATCGACGACATAGTCCATGGCCCGCTTTTGGCGTAGGCCAGCCTCCCCGCAGCCCCGGCCATGCTCGCCCGGGCGGCGGCGGGCATGCGCGCCCGGGCCAGCGGCTGAGCCGCCGACGCACTGGCAACCACGCAGTTGCCGACAAAACCCAGGAGTTTTGGCATGCAGGACAGATCCACGCTCGCCCTGGCGCCCCATGAAGCGCGCCTCGCCCCGCCGGCCCTGATCTTCAGCGAACCGCAGCGCTTCGCCCGGCTGGCCTACGCCACGCTGGACGATGGCTCGTATGATGGTCAGGATTTCACGCTCGCCGATCTTACCGGCGCCTCCTTGATCCAGGCGCGCCTGCGCGGCGCAATTCTCCAACGCGCTATTTTGATCGAAACGCTGGCCCGCCGCGCCGAGCTGCGGGCGGCAAACCTCACCCAGGCCGACTTCAGCCGCGCGGATTTGGCCGCCGCGGATCTGCGCGAGGCCACCATCCATCTCGCCCGCTTCGACGGCGCCGTGCTGCGCGGCGCCAATCTGGCCGGCTGCCGCTCCGGCGGCACCATGGGCCGCCGGGGCACCTCGTTCCGCGGCGCCGACCTGCGCGGCGCCGACCTGCGCGGCGCCGACCTCAGCATGGCCGTGTTCGACGGCACCCAGCTGGAGGACGCCGTCTACGACGCCGCCACCAGCTGGCCCGAGGGCTTCGATCCTCGCACGGCCGGGGCGCGCCTC
>DASWWB010000794.1:0-4901 GCA_036406115.1 Herpetosiphonaceae bacterium | reverse complement strand
GGCCGGCTCGGATGGTCGCGCCGGACCCGCGCGTAGCCCACCACCGCCTCGCCGCTGACGAAGACACTGTTCTCCACCGCCCCTGTCGGGCTCAGCCAATCCAGCAGCGCCCCGCCGGGATCGACCGCGAAATCCACCCCGCCCTCCTCGTGTTCCCACAGCCGCCGCAGCGCCGGCACGTCGCCGGCCAGCGGCGCCCGCTGCTGGAGCCCGCCGGCCGGCAGCCCCGCCGGGTCGACCGCGATCGTCGAGTGGCCGTAGGCGTGGGTGAGGTAGCCGAGCTTGGGATAGTACCAGGGGTGGCCGAGCAGAAAGCTCAGCTCGTAGCCTTTGGCGCGCGCCGTTTCATGCCCGGCGTTGATCAGCGCGGTGCCGATCTTGCGGCTCTGGTGCGCCGGGCTGACGGCGATCGGCCCCAGGCAGACCGCCCGCACCTCGCGTCCGAGCAGCCGCACCGGGCGCGGCGAGAACAGCGCATGGCCCACGACGGCGCCGTCCAGCTCCGCCACCAGCGACAGCTCGGGATCGAACTCGGCGCGCTGGCGGTGCAGCGTCATGATCCCGGCCTCGATCGCCCGGGGGGCGAAGGCTTCGGCGTGGACGGCGGCGCTCGCGGCGTAGTCGCCGGGGGTCTCGGATCGAATCTGCATAAATCGGTCTCTCCGTCACAACAAGATGGAATTGGCGCGCTGCGACTCTGGCGCCGCCGCTTCAGTCGCTGAGCGCCGCCGCCGTGAAAAGCGCCGCCCCGAGCTGCGCCGCCGGGAAAAGCGCGTTGTTGGCGTGCGAGGGCAGCTGCCAGGCCAGCTCGATCCAGCTGATCGCCCCGGCGTAGGCCAGGGCGCCCGCCGCCAGCCCGCAGCCCCCGCGCAAGATGCGTGCGGCGCCGCGCTAGCGAACGAACCCCAGGCCCAGCGCCTGGCCGATCAGCGTATTCGCCAGCGCCGCCGCGAGCTGGAGGACGAAGGGCGGCGCCGCCGCCTGGGCCTGGTAGCCGATCAGATGCAGCCCCGTGGCCAGCGCGCCGATCAAGGCAATGGCGGCGCGCCGGCCCAGCGCCCGCAGCCCGGCGGCCAGGGCGCCGATCATGCGCATGGCGGCGCGCCGGCCCATCGCCCTAGCGCTGCGGCGCCACGAGCACGGCGCTGGCGAGGGCGTAGGCCAGGATGAACATGCCGACGCCGCCGTACTCCGGCACGTGCACGGCCAGCTGCGCTTCCAGCAGCAGGCTGGCGCTGATTGTGAGCAGCGCGCCCGCCAGGCAGCAGACCGGGAAGCGGATCCGGCGCTGCTTGCCGCGATCGAGCACGGCCATGGCGCCGCCCAGGCTCCAGTTGAGCGGCGGCGCGGCCAGGCGCACGGCGAACAGCGCCGCCGTGCCCGCGCTTCTGGCGCCCAGCACGGCGATGATCAGCACCGCCGCCGTCACGCCGCCGAACATCGCCAGACTGTCGGATTTGAATCTCATCGCGGGCTCCGGCGCTAAAAACGGCGGTGATACAGGGCGTAATGGTAGTCCACGCTGGTCCCCTCGTGCTCGGCCAGGAGGAGCGGCGCCAGCTTGTCGCCGAACTCCAGCCGCACCACCGCCTCCAGGTCGGCCCGCGACTCGAAGCGCCACTCGCTTTCGATCCTGCTCAGCGCCCAGCCGCGCTCGGCCCAGAAGTTTTCGACGGCGTCGGCGGTCGGCTGATCGGGGAAGCGGCGCAGCCAGGAGGCGAAGGTGCCATTGCGCAGATCGTTGTCGATGATGAACGCCGCGCCGCCGGGCCTCATCACCCGCGCCAGCTCGGCCAGGCCGGGCTCGCAGCCGGGGCCGAAGAAATAGGCGAAGCGGGCGTGGCAGATGTCGACGCTGGCGTCCGGCAGCAGCAGACGCTCGGCCGAGCCGGTCATCACCGAGGCCCGCTCCAGGCCGCGCTCGGCCAGGCGGGCCATCGCCAGCAGCCGCGAGGGGCCGTGCGGCTCCACGGCGATGACATGGCCGGCGGATTGGTGGAAGCGCTCGACGAAGAAGCCGGTGCCGGCGCCCAGGTCGAGCACGATTTTGCCCTCCCAGGGCGCGATTGACTGCATGGCGGCTTCGAGCTTGCGCTCTGGGTCGAGGGCCCGGTTCTCGATCTCGTAGATCGCCGGGTCGGTCTGGATGTTGGGCGCCTGATGGACGCCGGGGAGGTCGAGGGTGTCGGTCATAGGCGCTCCAGCAGGGCGCGGCGCCCCAGCGCGATCAGCTCCGCCAGGTCGCCGGCCAGCGGCACGGCGTGGCGCTCGCAGACCAGATCGACGTTGCCCTTGCGCCAGAAGCCCGGCGGGCAGCAGACGATCAGCTTGCCGCCGGCGGCGTGGAGCCCCAGCTCCAGCAGCGTGATCGGGGCCTGGGAGGCCGGGGCGAAATACATCAGGATGACAGCGGCCAGGTCGAGGGCGTCCAGCTCCCACTCGACCTGGCCGCGAAACAGGGGATTGTCGGCGCGCTGCTCCCAGCCCGCGTCCCACGCCTGGCGGCGCGGATTGAGGACGGCGACCGGCAGATCGGCCAGCGCCGCCTCGACCTGCTCCTGCCAGGGCTCGGCCCGGCCCTGGTCGATCGAGCCGGCCAGGAAGACGGCGGGCATGCCGGATGGGATGACAAGCGGCGCCGGCGGCTTGAGCAGCAGCGCGGCCATGGCTAGGCCCGTTCCTGGGGCAGGCCGGCCAGGAACTCCAGCACCAGCTTGCTGAACTCGGCGGGTTTTTCCATGTTAGGGACGTGGGCGGTGTCGCGCATCAGGGCTTTGCGGGCGCCGGGGATGCCCTCGGCCAGCAGATCGGCCATCTCCAGGGTCATTGTGGTGTCGTACTCGCCCACGATCACCAGCGTCGGCGCCTTGATCTCGCCGAGCCTGCCGAGCGCCGGCGGATCGAGCGGCTGGTGTTTGCCGCCGGTCTCGTGGTGGTCGGCGTTGAAGCGCATCATCTCGTAGACGCGCTGGCGCAGGGCGGGCGCGGCGCGGCCGACGGGCTGGGCGGGTCCGTCGACCCACATGCGCAGCTCCAGCTCCAGCAGCCGCTCGATGTCTTTGCGCTCCTCGGCCGCGTCCATCTCATCGAACATGGCCCACTCGTGCTTGTTAGCCTCGCTGGGCTGGGGCTCGAAGCCGCTCACGCCGGCGGCGACCGGGATCAGGGCGTCGACGCGCTCGGGGTACTCAAGGGTGAAATCGATGGCGATCGCGCCGGCCCGCGAGACGCCCACCACGTAGGCGCTGGCGACGCCCAGGTGGTCGAGCAGCGCCGCCAGGTCGCGGCGGTTGGCGAACTCGACATCCTCGGTGGCGCTGCGGCCGAAGCCGCGGGTGTCGTAGCGGATGACCCGGTAGTGGCGCGCGAACTCCGCCCACTGGTCGTCCCACATCGCGCTGTGGGCTACGCCGGCGTGGATCAGCACCAGCGGGTGGCCCGCGCCCGCCGTCTCGTAGTACAGTTTGCCGCCGCCAACCTCGACGAACCCGCTTCCGGCCTGTCCTGCATCGCTCATTCGTTGTCCTCAATCTAGCACAAACGTTGTGCTGCCAGCATATGCACGCCGGCGGCGGGTGTCAATGCGCCGCCCGGCCGAGCTTCAGCGGCTGAGATTGATGGTGTGGCGCTTGCCGTCGCGCTCGTAGCTCACCCGCACGCTGAGCGCCCACTCGCCGTCGCCGCCGGAGCCGGAGACCGAGACCGTGCCGCTTTGCAGCGGCCCGCTGATCGGCATCTGGTAGCTGACGCGGCTCATGCCGCCGCCGCTGGAGATTTGGCCCAGCACCCACCAGCCGGGCTCGATCGGCTCGCCGAACACGGCGACGACCTCGGGGCTGGCGCGCAGCCGGGCGAACGCGATGTCGTAGGATTCCGATGAGCGGAACAGCCACACGACGCCGCCGTAGATCGCGGCGACCAGCAGCAGCATTCCCAGCAGGCCGCTGAACGCGCAGCCAGAGAAACAGCCTAGGACGCGGCGCATGGCCGGCGGCTTGGCGGAGACATAGCGCATCCGCGGCTCAAGCACGTCGGGCACGCCGTTGCCGTCGGCGTCCGTGTAGAGCTCGGCCAGCCGCTCGTACTCGCGGCGCTCATCCGGCGGCATGGCGGCGAGATTGGCGTACTCCCGGCCGCGGAAACGGACCGGCCCGTTGTTGCTGTCTGTCATAACGGCCTCCTGGCGCTGCGATCGCCGCTGGCTGCGCAGGGCTGATCAGCCTGCCGGCTACTCATCGAGCCTGATTGTCTGAGTCGCGCCGTCGCGTTCGTAGGTGAGCGTCACTGTCAGATCCCACTCGCCGCTCATCTGGAAGCCCGAGATCTGCATCCTGCCGTCCTGGAGCGGGCCGGAGACGGGCAGCGCGTACCTGACGCTGGTCGTGCTGCCGCCGCTGGAGATGCGGCCGGATGTCCACCAGCCGGCGGTCAGCGGCTCGCCGAAGACCTCGCGGACCTGGGCGCTGGCCCGCGCGCGGGCGAAGGCGATGTCGTAGGATTCGGAGGAGCGCAGCAGCCAGCTGAACAGACCGATGCCGCCGGCGGCGAACAGCGCCATCAGCGCTAGGCCGATGATCCAGTTGAGCGGGCCGCCGGGCTTTTTGCGCCGGGCGCCCTGCGTGACGACGACATTGACGCTGGAGGTTGAGGCGTTGGTGAAGGAAAACGCCCCATCCTTGAAGCCGTCGCGGCCGAACGCATCCTGCTGGGCGAAGGCGCCCATGGCTTGTTCGTAGACTTTGCGGGCTTCGGGCGGCAGTTGATCGGCGCTGTTGTATTTCCGGTACGGGTCGGCGACCTCGAAGATATCCGGCATGCCGTCGCCGTTCTCGTCGGCGAAGACGCCCATCAGCCGCTGGTAGGCGCGGCGCATGTCAGGCGGCATGTCGTCGACGCTGTCG
>DASWWB010000793.1:0-1501 GCA_036406115.1 Herpetosiphonaceae bacterium | reverse complement strand
AGCTGGAGGGGCTCGGCGCGATCACGGCGCTGCTGTTCGTCTTCGCGATCAGCACGGTGATGGTCCTGATGACGATGTTCAGCAGGGCGCTGGAGCAGGCCTCCAAGCAGAGCGAAGCCTGGGCCAACGACATCATGCAGGTCAACGAGCAATTGATGGAGAAGAACATCCAGCAGATCGAGCTGGGCACCTCGCTCTCCGCCGCCGCCAGCGAGCTGTCCTCCGCCTCGCAGCAGCAGGCCTCCGGCGCCACCCAGCAAGCCTCCGCCGTCTCCGAGGTCTCGTCGACGATCGAGGAGCTGGGCTACACCGCCCGCCAGATCGCCAGCGCCGCCGACCAGGTGCGCGACGCCGCCCAGCAGACCCTCGAGTCGCTGGCAACCGGCCAGCAGGCGGTCGACGAGGCGATCCACGGCATGGAGCGGATCAAGGGCCGGGTCCAGGAGGTCTCGACCCGCGTCCTCAGCCTGGGCGAGCGCTCGCAGCAGATCAGCGAGATCATCGCCCTGATCGACGATGTCTCCGACGAAACCCATCTGCTGGCGCTGAACGCGGCGATCGAGGCCGCCGGCGCCGGCGAGCACGGCCGCCGCTTCGCTGTCGTGGCCGCCGAGGTCAAGAGCCTGGCCAACCGCACCCTCGCCGCCGCCCGCGAGGTCAAGGGCGTGATCGCCGAGATCCAGACCGCCACCAACGCCTCGGTCCTGGCCACCGAAGACAGCGTCAAGGAGGTCGAGAACGGCGTCGAGCTGGCCCACCGCGCCGGCCAGGTGATGGACTCGATCGTGGTCCTCGGCGAGCGCACCGCCCAGTTCGCCCAGGAGATCAGCCTGGCGACCGCCCAGCAGCAGACCGCCTCCGAGCAGGTCGTCGAGACCATGCGCGACATCGCCGAGGTTTCGCGCCAGACCGCCTCCGGCTCGCGCCAGACCGCCGAGGCCGCCACGACGCTGACATCGATCGCCGGCAAGCTCCATTCGCTGGTCAACATCGACGCCAATTCCTAGCCCCGGAGCCGGCCCATGAATGGATTTGATCTTTCGGCCTTCTACGGCCAGTTCCGCGAAGAAACCGAGGAAAACCTCCGCGCGCTGACGGACGGTCTGCTGGCGCTGGAAGCCCAGCCGTCGGACCGCCCGGCCCTTGACGGGATTTTCCGCGCCGCCCACACGATCAAAGGCTCGGCCCGCATGCTCGGCCAGAACGAGGCCGGCAGGCTGGCCCACGCCATGGAGACCGTGCTCGGCCAGCTGCGCTCCGGCGCCCTGACGATGACGCCCAGCCTCAACGACGCGCTGCTCGCCAGCGCCGACGTGCTCCAGGCGCTCGCCGCCCGGGTCGGCGATCCGCCGCCGACCGACGAGCGGGTCGATCCGCTGATCACCTGGCTCGACGGGTTCGACGCGGGCCCCTCCAACATGCTCCCGACCCCCGCCAGCCCGCCCGCCGCCGCGGCTCCGGCCGCCCAGCCGCCCGCCCCCGCGCCGGCCGACCAGCCCGC
>DASWWB010000792.1:0-2828 GCA_036406115.1 Herpetosiphonaceae bacterium | reverse complement strand
CGCCGTCGGCCAGCGCGGCCAGCGCGGCGCGCAGCTGCTCGAAGTCCAGCGCGCCGGCGGTGGCGGCCGCCTGCTCCCCGCCGCGCACGAAGACCAGGCCGGGCGTGGCCTTGATGGCGTATTTCTGGGTCAGGCTGGGATTTTCGTCGGTGTTGATCTTGGCGATCAGCGCGCGGCCCTCGAAGGCCACCGCCAGCCGGGCCAGCTGCTTGTCAAGCTCGGCGCAGGGCGCGCAGTCTTTGCGGGTGAAGACCAGCAGCGTCGGCAAGCCGGTCGCCAGCACGCGCTCGAAGCTTTGTTCGTTGGTGTGGATAGGCGTTGAGAAAGTCATACATCCTCCTGGCGCGGGTCAGTGTGTCAGCGCCGCAGGGCCGATCAGGCAAAAAGCGCGCCGGGGCTCAGGCCGCCACGCCCAGCGCCGCCAGCCCCCCGCTCGTCGCCATGGCCTCCAGGTCGGCGGGGGCCGCCAGCTCGCCGTGCAGCTCGCGGGCGAAGGCCAGCTCGTCGCGCACATCGAGCGAGGGCGACGAGGCCAGGCTATCGGTGCCGAGGGCCAGCGGGATGCCCAGCGCCAGGTAGCGCTCCAGCGGCATGCGGCCGGTAATCAGCCGTTCGTTCGAGCGCGGGCAGTGGACCACGGCGGCGCCGCTGGCCCTGATCGCCGCGAGGTCATCGCCGTCCACCTGCACGCCGTGGATCAGCAGCGGCCGCGCCGCCAGCACGCCTAGCCGCTCCATATACTTGATTGGCGAGCAGCCGGGCGCCTGCCAGCGGATCTGGGGCGAGAAGCGCTGGTTGAGGGCGGCCAGCGGGCCGGTGCCGTGGCGCACAAATTGCACCTCGTCCGGCGATTCGGCAATGTGGACCGCCAGCGGCACATCCTCGGCCCGGCACCAGGCGGCGGCCTGCTCGAACAGCTCGGCGGCGGAGCTGTAGGGCGCGTGGATCGTCAGGCCGATCCGCATGCGCCCTTCGCGGCGGCGCAGCTGATCGATGCGGGACTGGGTCTCGCGCAGCCGGGGCAGCGACAGGGCCGGATCGAGGCCCAGGACCTCCAGGTAGACCACGCCGGCCAGCCCGCTCGCCAGCAGCGGCTCGACGCTGTGGCCGGTGGCCGAGATATCGCCCACGGCGACCGTGCCGGCGTCGACCAGCCCGCCGATCGCCGCGTCGATCGCGCGCTGGTAGTCGGCGGCGGTCAGCTCGGCGCGGCGGGCGATCAGGCGCTGGATCCACTCGGTGAAATCCATCCGCTCGGGCAGTAAATCGGCGAGCGGCCCCAGCTCCAGATGGGTGTGGGCGTTGACAAAGCCTGTCGGCGTGGACATAGGAAACCTCTTTACACTTTTCTGATCGCGGGAGTACGTTTTGACCCGCGCTTGGCGCCTATGATACAATAGGCCGCAACGTAGAATTGTAGCAATTAGAGCCAACGCCGGGCCGGCGGAGGCTGAGGGAGCGCGCATGGCTGACACACAAAGCATCTTGCAGCTCGGGATCGAGGCGGCTCGGGCCGGAGACAAGGACGAGGCCCGCAATCTCTTCCGGCTGCTGACCCGCGAGACACCCAACGATCCCCAGTCCTGGCTCTGGCTGGCAGGCGTGGCCGAGGACCGCGAGGAGAAGCGCGCAGCGCTCGAAGCGGTCACCAGGCTCGATCCCAGCAACGAACTGGCCCGCCAAGGCCTGGCAGCGCTCGGCGGCCCCAGCGCCGCCCCGCCCCCGGCCGCTCCCGCCCCCGCCGCCGATGATTTCAGCTTCGACCTCGAGCCCGATCCCGTCCCCGCGCCGGAGCCGGCCCGGCCCGCCGCCCGCGACTCCGGCCGCACCCGCGAGCTGACGCCCGATGAAGAATTCGCCATGTCGCTCGACTCGCTCGGCTCGCTGTCCACCCAGTACAACGACCGGGCCTCGGGCAGCTCCGGCAGCTCCGGCAGCTCCGGCGGCAATCTGGATTTCGACATCCCCGATTTCGGCGAGGACTTGGATCTCGACGCCTACATGAACCGGGAGCGCGTCGACGCCTCCCAGATCGAGATCGTCCCCGAGGCGCCCAAGCCCAAGCCCGGCAAGAAAAAGCCCAAAATGCCGGCGGCGACCGACGCCAGCGGCAACCCGGTCAAGGCCAGCGGCGGCAACCGCATGCCGATCTACATCGGCCTCGGCGCCCTGCTGCTCGCGGTCGCGGTGATCATCTTCTGGCCGCGCAACACGCCACCCGAGAATCCGAACGGCATCGCCGGCGCCACGCCCACGATCATCAACCCGCCCAGCGGCGGCGGCGACGGCACTGCCGGCCCGACTGACCTGACGACGATCCCGGTCGATCCGAACGCCCAGCCGACTGTCGACCCGAACGCGCCGCCGGTCGATCCGAACGCCCAGCCGACCACCGACCCGAACGCGCCGCCGGTTGATCCCAACCAGCAGCCCACCGCCGCCCCGCCGCCCGGCCAGGAAGTCGGCACGCGCGATCCGGCGCTGGCCGGCGCCCAGCCGCAAATCCTCCAGGCCAACGGCTACAACCCGATCGATGTCAACGGCTGGTTCTTCAACTACGGCGGCGTGAGCGGCGTGGTCAACGGGCCGATCGGCAACGTGACGCCAGGCGGGCGCTGGCTGGTGGTCGTGCCGCTGGCCTTCAACGGCACCGGCCAGGATCAGCCCTTCCCCGCCGACCTGGTGGTGGTCAAGGACGCTCAGGGCCGCGTCTACCGGCCCAACGCCGACGCCTCCGAGGCCTATTTCAACGCCAATCCGGGCCAGTACAACGTCCACCAGAAGCAGAACCAGCCCCAGGGCTTCAATTATGTCCTGCCGCTGCTGTT
>DASWWB010000791.1:0-6249 GCA_036406115.1 Herpetosiphonaceae bacterium | reverse complement strand
CTGCGCCAGGCACGGCTGATCGATCCAGCCGAGATCACGGCGCTGCTGGCCACCCTGCCGGAGGAGCAGCAGACCTACGTGCGGGCCTTTCTGGACTTCCGCCAGGACGTTGATCTGCTGGATCAGGCAGGAGGGTAGCTGGTGGAACAGCCCACACTCACCGCACCTGTCGACGGCGATGAAGAGGTGCTGATCGCGGCGCTGGTTCAGGCGCTGCTGGACGCCGGAGTTGTCGCCGGCGCCGCCGACGCCGTATCATTTGCCTATGACGAAGCCGCCTAGTACGGGGGAGGTATGACGAAACCTATTCACGTTGGGATCTATGCCCGGGTCAGCAGCGAGCGGCAGCGCGACAACACCTCGATCGACACGCAGCTCGCTGACTGCCGGGCCTACGCCGAGCGGAAGGGCTGGACGGTCTACGACACCTACATCGATGAGGCGCTGTCGGGCCGCAAGGAGCAGCGGCCGGAGTTCCAGCGCCTGCGGCGGGACGTTCAGACCAAGCGGTTGCAGGTGGTATTGGTGTGGAAGGTCGACCGGCTGGCCCGACGCGCCCGAATCCAGCACAACTTCATCGCCGAGCTGGAGGCAGCCGGGGCCATCTTCGACAGCGTGACCGAGCACCTCGACTTGCAATCCAGCGGCGGCCGGCTCACAGCGGGTATGCTGGGCCAGATCGCCCAGTTTCACAGCGACCAACTCAGCGAGCGGGTCAAGCGTGCCCTCCAGTCAAAGGCCGAGAATGGCGAGTGGGTCGGGCCGGTGCCGCTCGGCTATCAGCGCCAGGCCGGCAGCCTGGCCGCCAGCGACGACGCCCCGGTGATCCAGCGGATCTTCGAGCTCTACGCCACCGGAGCCCACTCCTACACCAGCATCGCCGATGAGCTGAACGCCGCTGGCCACCAGTCGCTGGACTGGCAGACCGGCGAGCGACACCGCTTCGGCCGCGAGAGCATCAGGACAATCCTCAAAAACCCTGCCTACTGCGGCTGGGTCTCGGCCGGCGGCCAGCAGTATCGCGGCCAGCACGAGCCGTTGATCAGCGACTGGCACTGGGAGCGCGCCACCGAGATCCGCGAGGGCCGGAAGCGTAAGAACGGCAACGCCGGCCTCCGCTCGCCGGGCCTGCTCACCGGGATTGTCTACTGCGCGCTGTGCGGCTCGGTGATCTGGCAGCACGCCAGCGGCGGCGCCAACCGCGTTCAATACTACCGCTGTAGCGGCTTCAGCCGCCGCGAGTGCGAAGCACCGCTCCAGCGTATGGACACCATCGACGCCCACGCCACCGAGCTGATGTCCAGCATCACGCTCCCGCAGCGGATCATCGACAAGGTGCTGTTCGCCTTGCAGCGCCAGGTGGCCAGCGAGCAGCCGGCCCCAGCCAAGCGCCAAAGCCGCGAGCAGTTGGAGGCGGCGCTGGGCCGCTACGCCGAGGTCTATGCGGAGGGAATGATTACGAAGGAGGTGTACGAGGCGCGCAAGGCGGGGATCATCAGCCAGCTCCAGGAGCTGGGCCAGAAGACGCCGGCGCCGAAACTGAATGTGCGGCAGGCGCTGGATCTGCTCGGGGATATGCCGCGGCTCTTCGCGGAGACCTCGCTGGCCAGCCGGCGGAGCCTGGTGCGCGCGGTGTTCGACAAGCTGTGGATTCAGGATAAAAAAATTCACGCTATCACGCCGAGGCAGGTCTATTTGACCTTATTCGACGCAATAGCGTGTGTGAGTGGGGTGGCTGATGGGACTCGAACCCACAACAACCTCTTCCACAGAGAGGCGCTCTGCCATTGAACTACAGCCACCACGGCAGCAACAAGGGTGATTTTAACACAAACCATTGTTGCTGTCAAACGCTCCCCGGGAGGATCACCGTCCCGGGGAGCGGAGTGGCGCTACTTCGGCTCCAATTCCAAATAGGTGAAAAGCCCAACGCGCACCACCGTGCGGCCATCGATCCGCACCGGCTGATTGGCCTCTTGGCGCACATCATTGACAAACAGGCCGTTCACGCTCTCCAGGTCGCGAATGTAGAAGGTTCCGCCCTGGGCGAAAATCTCGGCGTGGCGGCGCGAGATCGAGGCATCGCCGCGGATCGGGAAATTGCCTTCGCGGCCGATCACATGGGGGAAGGTCGTGATCACCTCGTCGCGCTTCTGGGAAAGATCAGGCGTTTGCAGCACCCGGACGCGCAGCCGCTGGCTTTGGGCCTGCGAGGCGGGCTGGAAGACCATGGTCGCGTCATCGCGGCCACGCGCAGGCGGCGGCACGGGCGCGGGCGGCGGCGGGGCGCTGCGGCTGTTGGTGACGGGCTGGCCCTGCGAGCGGTCGCCGTAGCCGCTCGGCTGGTAGGGAGCCGGGATCATCCGCGGGCGCGCCCGGCGAGTGCGCACGACATACACCACGGCTGCGGCCACCAGCAACACCAGCAAGACAGCCACGCAGTACAACCCGTATTTCGCGAAGAGGCTGACTTTGGGCGCCGGCGGGAAGTCGAACGAGAAGGCCGGGCTCGTGACCTCCAGATTGGGCGCGTTGAGCTTGACTACCAGTGACAGGCGCCGGGTCTTTTCGGTTGGCACAACCTCGGGAGAGGCCTTCTGGATCTCGGAGATCGGCACCACCATCGCCGGCGAGTCGGGATCGAAGTTCGCCGGCTCGGATTGGAACAGCGCGGTTTGACCGTCAAGCAGGAGAACCTGGTACGTCACGAAGTCATCCTTGACCGCGTCCAGCGATTTGAGCGGATCATCGATCTTGACGTCGCCCACCCGGAAGGTATCGCTGTCGTAGTCGATCGCCGGACGGCTCTCGATCACCATGCTCACCGAGGAAACCGGCACATGGTCGAACTCACGCTGAGCGAGGACGGCACCGTTGCCCCGGTCTTTGCCGCGGGTCTCGAACAGCACGTTTTCCGGCGTTCGCGCCTGGATCTGGACACGATGCTTGCCTTGCTGTTTCAGCTGGAGGCCGGGAATGACAACCGACGCTGTGGCAGACGACTCGGACTCGACTTTCTTGTCGATGGTTTGCGAATAGACTGTCGTGTTGCCGGGACCGATGACTTCGATGTCGATTCGCTCCATGTCAGCGCCGCTGGGATTTTCGATCTCCAATTCGAAGTTGTAGTCGTTCTGGCCCTCTGGCTTGGTGAAGCCGTTCAGCTCGACCGTCGCATCGGGCGCGTAGCACTTGTGGTCGCCCAGGGGAATCACGCCCTCCAGATCGCCCAGGTTGATCACCGCCACCTGGAGGACAACCTGTTGTTCCTCGCAGGGCCGGATCGTCGCGCGGGCGAACTTCTGGCTCGTGATCTCTTTCATCACCAGATTGAAGATATCGGCGATCTCGGCGGTCGTACCGGCCAGGAAGCCGCCGTTGGTGCGATCTGCCAGCCGCTTCATGACGTTCTGGTCCAGGTTGCTGCAGCTGCCGCCCGACGTGCAGAGGCCGACCGGGAAGATCGGCGTGGGGGTGTTGCCCTCCCGCGACTCCGCCTTCTCAATCACGTCCTGCGCCGTTTTATCGCTGCATGGGGCCGGATTGCCCGCACCCAGCTCGTCGCGGCCGTCGGTGAACAGCAGGACCGCGCGGCGCTCCTCGGCGGCAAGATTGGAGTTCATGTAGTTGATCGCGCCGAAGGCGGCGCTGAACAGGCAGGTCGGGGCGTTGCTCTGGGGGTCGTAGGTGACGTTGATAAATTCCCGCAGCTTGTCGCGATCGCTGGTGAAGTCCACTATCGGGAAAAACGATTCCGATCCGCCGGGCTCGATTTTCGCGAAGGAGAAGATGGCGATCTGGGCGTCGGAGGGCGCCGAGTTGATCGCGGCGATCGCCGCCGGACGCACATCACCGAGGAAGCTGCGCATACTGCCGCTGGCATCCATCACCAGCGCGATCTTGATGGGCGTCTCCGAGGCGTCGGGGGCGGCGTCGATCGGCGGCTCGTCCGAGCGGACCAAGATCTTCGCCTGGGAAATCTCCTCCGGGCTCACGACGCGGCCGGTTTTATCGCGGACCGTGAAATAGACGCCGAGATCCAGGGCGTTCGCCCGTTCGGTGACTACTCGGTGCATCACGACCACGCGCGGGGGGACTTCCTCGTTTTGGGCTTGGGTGGCTGGCGGGGTGGGAATGAGAGATAGGAGGGCAATCACAACCAACAGGAAACAGGTGTATTTTTTCATAATCACCCTGTCGCGGCTAAAGAAGTCTGCATCTCAATGGTTTCGAGCCGTCGCAGTATAGCAGAAACATTCCTAGCATACAACAGCGGAGGGCGGGCTGCAATGAGGATAGCTTAAGAAACAGCAGCCGCGCCCGGGGCACCCTGTGGCGGCCTCAGAAGCGCCAGTCGCGCCGCTCGCCCAGCAGCGCAGCCAGGATTGCGCGCAGCTGGCCGAGCGCCACCGGCCGAGCCGAGGGCACATTAGCCTCGACGCTGGGATCGACCAGCCACACCGCGCCGCGTGAATCAATCCATGAGACGCTTTGGGCCGGGGCTGACGGGGAGAGCGGCTCGGCGACGACCGTTAGCAGCGACAGAGCATGGGCGTCCCCAAGCAACACCGCCAGCGATTGGAGCGGCAGGGCCGGCGGATGCTCGGCCAGGCTCTCGACGCCGCTCGTGCTGGTGACAAACGCCAGCGCGGCGTCGAGATCGCCGAGGAGCGCATACTCGTGGAGGCCGTCGGCGTTTTCAAGATTCAGCGCGATCGATTCGGAGCCGAAACTCAGGAAACTGGTTTCAGCGGCGCTGTCACGCTTGGTCACGCGCAGCATGCAGCGGCGCGACGGCGAAAGCGTCGTGGCCAGGGCGAGGGCCAGCGGCTCGGCAACAATCAGCTCCGGGCCGCGCTCGCTGGGGCGCAGCAGCCCCCGTTCGGACAGCTGCCCCTGGGCCTCCCGCAGCTGCGCATCGCCGAACAGCGACGCCTCCGGGGGCGCGCCGACCGCGCGCGCCTCACCCATCACATATTTGGTTAAGATTGCCAGTTCGGCGGGCGTGAGCGTGTAGGTCTCCATCGCCATCTCCTGGTGCGGCTGGGCGCCAGCCGCGGCGCAGCGGTCAGTCCGCCGGCCGCGGCGCCGATCTTAGTAGCGAACCGACGGCTGCGGCTGCGCAAACGGGTTGTAGGCCTCATGGATCGCGTGCAGCGCATCGCCTGGCGGCATGGCCTGGACCAAGATCGTCTTGGTGTCGAGCGCGTCAGCGCCGATCAGCCAGCAGCTCCCGCCATCCGCCAGCACGGTCAGCACGCGCTGCTCCGGGATGGGTTGGATCTGATAGAAGCATTGCAGCACCAGTTTGAGCGCGGGGGCGCGGAACACGCTGGCGAGCGCCCGGGCGTCGTCGCCAGCCACCCCGGCGTCGGTCAGAACGCCGACAGCAGCGTCGAACTGATTTTCGCTCAGCCGCTGCGCCTTGGCCAGCCAGTATTGCATCAACGGATAGGATTGGCTGCGCCAGGAGCTGGGCTGCAAGGCGCGAAAGAGGCCGTTCACCACCTCCAAGCCCATGTCGGAGGCCGATCCGATCCGCAGCTCGCTGAAGCCCTGCTCGGGAAAGCTATGGGTGACGCTCAGGTCCTGGGCGCGATAAAAATAGCCCTGCTGGGGCTGGCCAGCGTCGGTGTAGGAGAGCGACACCATTTGTTCGGGATACACGCATGCGGTCACCGCCGCCTGCACCGGCTTGTCGACAACCGGCGCGCCCTGCGCGTCCATCGTCACAATGCCGCGATGTATCAGGGAGCGAACCGCTTCTTCCAGCAGCTGGCGGGTATCGACCATGCCGATCCGGCCAAGAGGATCGGGACCCAGTCCGGGTAAGGTCTGAGCGCCAATCGATCGCAGCAAGAAGGCAAGTTCTGGCTGCGATAGGCGAATAGTCACTGAATCCCCATTGTTCATGCAATCCCCCACTTACTAACGGAACAGTGCGCCGGACAACCCTCCGGCGGCGTTCGGCCCATCACCGATGACAGCGCCGGCGTTTGGGCCGGGCGACCTCGCGGCCGGCCCGAGCCCGGCGGAACTTGTGGGCGAGACCGCGCTCGCAGCCCGCTGGCTCCGCCGTACCGGGCCAGGGGGGCGCTGTCTCCGCCGCCAGCGAATGCCTGCTGCTTGCCGGGCGCGACAGCCCGTGATCAAAGCGGCGCAACCCTGCTTGCGGGCTGCGACTCGGACAGTCCGTTCCCCGTCCGGATCGCGCCGCGCTGGAGAAAAGGCGCAAAGGATTCGCGGTTT
>DASWWB010000790.1:0-1646 GCA_036406115.1 Herpetosiphonaceae bacterium | reverse complement strand
AGCGGCGCGCCGCCTGCAAGGAGACAGCTATGTCAGAGATAACGACCGGCTCCCAGGCGGAGCCGACGCCGAGCCGTTCATGGAGCGCCGGGACCGTGCTGCTGGGCCTCATTCCCCTGCTGTTGCTGGCGGGCCTGGTGGCGATGCTGGTCGTCACCGGCTCGGGGCTGGGCGCCCGCACGGCGCCGCCGATCGAGGAGCTGACCGTCACGCGGATCACGCTGCCGGCGCGCGATCAGATTGTCGTCGAGGTGACGAATGGCGGGGCGGATCCGGTCACGGTCGCCCAGGTCCAGGTCGATGACGCCTACTGGCGTTTCAGCATCACGCCGGGCGCGACCATCCCCCGGCTCGGCAGCGCCACGATCACGCTGCCCTACCCGTGGGTCCAGGACGAGGCGCATCTGATCAAAATCTTGAGCAGCAACGGCGTGCCGTTCGAGGGCCAGATCGCGGTGGCGACCCAAACGCCGCAGGCGACCGCCGTGACGATCTGGCAATACGCGCTGCTGGGGATCTACGTGGGCTTTATCCCGGTCGGCCTGGGGCTGCTCTGGTTCCCGTTCCTGCGTCGGCTCGGTCGCGGCGGAATGCAGGCGGTGCTGAGCCTGACCGTCGGCCTGCTGATCTTCCTCCTGTTCGACACCATGGACGAGGCGCTTGAGGTCGTCGCGACAGCGCCGGCAGTCTTTGGCGGCGGGCCGATGGTCTTTATCGTGGCGCTGCTGGCCTTCCTGGGAATTGTCGGCGTCGGCGCGCGCCAAAGCGGGGGGCGCGAGTCGCGGCTCGGCCTCGCCTATCGGATCGGCCTGGGCATCGGCCTCCACAATTTGGGCGAGGGGCTGGCGATCGGCGCGGCCTTCGCGACTGGCAGCGCGGCGCTGGGAACGTTCCTAGTCGTCGGCTTCACGCTGCACAACATCACGGAAGGCATCGGGATCGCGGCGCCGATCGCGCGCGAGCGGCCGCGCTGGTGGCATTTCGTGGCGTTGGCGGCGCTGGCCGGCCTGCCGGCGGTCGCGGGCGTCTGGATCGGCGGGTTTGTCTATAATCCGCTCTGGACGGCAATCTTCCTGGCGCTGGGCATCGGCGCGATCGCCCAGGTCATCTATGAGGTTGGCAGGCTGCTGTGGCGCCAAAGCGCCGCCGACCGCCAGCCGCTGCTGTCCTGGCCCGCCGTCGGCGGCTTGGTGGCGGGGATTGGGATTATGTACGCCACCGCCTTGCTTGTGACCGCCTAAGACCTCACTCCGATCGTGTACAATCTTGGCCGAGCCCGTCCATGCGGCGGGCAGTACGCAAGGAGACACACCAATGAGTGATGAAACCACGGAGCCCGGCAGCGACCTGCAAACGTCGCCGCCGGACAGAAAGGCGACCACGGCGAGCGTCAGCGAGAGCGAGAACCCGGTGATCCCCGCGCCGACGCCCAAGCGCTCGCGGCCGCACACCAACCAGGACTGGTGGCCCAATCAGCTGGATCTCTCAGTCCTTCACCACCACTCGTCGCTCTCCAACCCGCTCGGCGCGGAGTTCCGCTACGCCGAGGCCTTCAAGAGCCTGGACCTTGAGGCGCTGCGGCGGGACCTGATCGCGGTGATGACCACCTCGCAGGAGTGGTGGCCGGCGGACTACGGCCACTACGG
>DASWWB010000789.1:0-4998 GCA_036406115.1 Herpetosiphonaceae bacterium | reverse complement strand
CGCCCGCCCGAGCAGCGCGGCGTCGGCGGGGCCGAGCGATTCGCCCAGCGCGGCGGCGGCGAGCAGCGCCGCGCCCGCGTCGGGATCGGCCAGAAACAGGCAGGCGGGATGGTGCGGTGTGTTCATCTGAGCCTCATTGTGCGCCGGATGCGACCTTGCACGGCGGCGCCCTAGTCCGGTGAATGGCCGGTCTGCAACAGCAGGGCGCGCAATTTTTCCAGCCCGAGCCGCAGCCTGGTGTGGATGGTGCCCAGCGGGGCGCCGGTGCGGCTGGCGATCTCCTGGCGGCTCAGCCCGGCCCAGAACATCAGCTCGACCGCCTCGCGCTGCGGCTGGGGCAGATTGCCGAGCGCCTCGGCCACGTCCACCCGCAGGTGGGCCTGCTCGCTGGCGGCGGGCAGCGGGCTTTCGCTGGCGAGCGGCACCTCGCTGCGGGCGATCGTGCCGCGCCGGCTGCGCAGCTCGTCGATGGCGCGGCGCCGGGCGATAGTCAGCAGCCAGGTTTGGGGACTGCCCAGCGCCGGCTGGTAGCGCTCGCTGTGATTCCACACCCGCAAGAACGTGTCCTGCGTGATCTCCTCGGCCTGGCCGGGATCGCCGACCACGCGCAGGGCGACGCTGAACACCAGCCGGCCGTAGCGGTCGTAGAGGGCGCCCAGCGCCTGGTGATCGCGGGCGGCGATCAGGGTAAGCAGCGTCCCGTCCGCGGAATCGGCGGCGGCGGGCGGCGAAATCGGCCCTTTGTGCATAACTGGTCCTTTGGCTCGCTGGCCGCCTGCGCGCCGCGAGTCAGAGCAGCGGCGGACGCTTCGGCGTCCGGCGGCGCGCCTCACACCAGCCCCTATGATACCGCATACCCGGCCGGCGGCGGCCGCCTGTCGCCGCCAGCCCGGGACGCGCGGGCTCGGTTCCCTCCAAACCGCAGAGATTCATCAGCATCCATGGATACGTATGGACCGGGTGAAGTCCATTTAGCCTGGAGGTGCGACGGACATGGAGACACAGCACACGCTGTACCGTGGGATCGGCGGATTGGTGTTGCGGCTCTGGCTCGGCTACGAGTGGCTGAGCGCGGGGCTGCCGAAGGTGTTTGGCGAGGGCAGCGCGGCCTGGATCGGCCCCAAGGCCGGCGCGGCGGTGACGGGCTTCCTCAAGGGCGCGCTGGCCCGGGCGCAGTTCGACCCGGTCAAGAATCCGATGCCGGAGGTGAGCGGCTGGTACGCCGATTTCATCTCGTCGGTGGCGCTGCCCAACGCGGCGCTGTTCAGCTATCTGGTGGCTTTTGGCGAGGTGCTGGTCGGGCTGGCGCTCATCCTTGGGCTTTTCACCCGCTTTTCTGCCGCTGCCGGCGGTCTCATGAACCTCAACTATCTGCTGTCCGGCGTCTCTGGCCTCAACCCCCTGATGCTGATCGCAAGCGTGGTGATCATTATGTTCCCGGCGCCCGCCGCCGGCTGGATCGGCCTTGACCGGCTGGTGAGCCCGCGGCTGGCCCGCCTGCTGGGCCGGGAGGATCGCCGCCAAGCGGCCCCGGCCTAGCTGATCAGGAAGCGTTGGCGCGGGGCGGCCTGGACCGGCCGCCCCGCGCGTGGTTTAGCGCAGCAGCAGGTCGGCGACGACATAGCGGTGGTCGCTGACCTCGGTGCCGCCGGTCCAGGCCGCCCCCGCCGCCCAGTGCGCGCTGTGGAAGATATAGTCGATGCGGATGACCGGGCCGACCGGCAGGATGTTCAGCTTGGCCTGGGCCGGGTAAGTGAAGCCGAAGCCGCTGCCGGCCTCGGCGAAGGCGTCGCCCAGCTTCGCGCGCAGCAGCCCGTAGCCCGGCTGGCGGTCGACCAGATTGAAGTCGCCCGCCAGCAGCAGCGGGCCGGCCTCGCGCTCGGCGGCGGCGGTGAGCGCGGCGAGGCTGGCGTCCTGCGACTCAGTGGTGATGCCGGCGGGGATGCCGCTCCGCAAGTGAGTGTTGGGCGGGTAGGGATGGGCGTTGAGGACGGTGACGCGCCGGCCGCCGACCTCCAGCGCGATCGCCTGGCAGCGGCAGGAATCGCCGGGCAGCAGCGGGGCGTGCAGCTCCGCGAAGGGCAGGCGGCTGAAGACAGCAAAGCCATCGGGTTTGGGGTGGGGATACAGCGCCTGGTGCGGATACTCGGCCTTGAGCGCGGCGGCCAGCCCGTCGCTGAGGCCGACGCCGAACTCCTGGAGCAGGACGAGGTCGGGCTGCTCGGCCAGGATCTGGGCGCTGACGGCGGCGACATCGTCGTTGTCGTAGAGGACGTTCCAGCTCATCACCCGCAGCGCCGGGGCGCTGGCGACGAAGGCGGGGGCGGCTTTGGGCCAGAAGCGCCCGCCGTAGCTGATCAGAAACAGCAGGGCGATGCCCGCCAGCAGGAGCAGATTGGCCCGCTGGCGGCGGACCAGGGCCAGCAGCGCCAGGACGGGCAGCGGTACATAGATCCAGGGGCCGGCCACGCTGACGAGCTGCATGGCGGGGGCGGCGCGCAGCGGCGTCAGCCAGGCGAGGCTGACGGCGGCGACGGCGAGCGCGTAGATGGCGATGAACGGCAGCAGCCGCAGGCGGAAACGGGCGCGCGGTTGGGGCATGGCGTGGTCCTCGTGCTAGATGAAGGGATGGGCTGCGCTGGGCGCACGACCCTGGAACGGCGCCGCCTGCGCGCTGGTTCCGCAGCGCCGAGCGCGGAGCATGTGACCATAAATGAACCCCCGGCCGCGCGTGCGGCCGGGGGTTCGCGTTCGGGCGGTCGGATGGCTAGGGCGTGGGCCGGGCGGGCAGCCGCTCGGCGCCCGGGACGGGCCGCGCGTCGGCCTGCGGGTCGGCGGCGGGCAGCTCAACCGTGAGGCTGGCGCTGCCGGCGGTGATGTTGTTGTACGGGCCGCCGGTGATCTCGTGGCCCTCGCGGACCGCGCCGTAGGTCGTCGCGTCGTTGTCCGAGTCGACCTGGGCGTAGAGCGGCGTGCCGGCGCTGATCCGGCGGCCGGGCTCGCTCAGCTCGCGGCGGTAGTAGGCGTCGTTGGGCGTCAGCGTCAGGCTTTCGCCCGGCGCCAGCGTCTTGGTGACGCCCCAGACCGCGCCGCGCGACCCGAGGTCCTGCCAGCGCTGGTTGACGCGGGTCGGGACGGTTGTCGGATTGACATAGACGTCGACCCAGAAGGCCTCGGTCACCGGGATGTTGCCGACGTTGGCGATCACCACCTCAAGCTGGTTGTTGCGGGCGGTGATGCTGCGCACGATCAGGTCCTTCTGGTCCATCGGCCGCATCACCATCGGCGCGTAGACGATGGCCTTGATGAAGGTGACGGTCCGGTCGGCGGCGCCGGGCAGGTCGGGATCGTCGCTCAGCACGTCGCTGAAGTTGGCGCCGGAGACGACCGCCTGGTTGTAGATGGCCTGGACGTTGCCCGGCAGCGGGTTGGCGATGCGGGCGTCGAAGTAGGCGATGACCGACTGGCCGGCCGGGATGGTGCCGATGAAATGGGTGAGCGTGTCGGCCGGGGCCTGCGGGGCGGAGCGCTGGCCGATCGCCAGGGTTTCCGCCATCAGGCCGCCGTCCTCGTGGCCGAAGCCGAGGGCGTGGCCGATCTCGTGGGCGACGGCGCTGGTGAGATCCATCCGGTCAGCCGACCAGCCCCAGCCGGCGGCGTCGCGGTCGATGCTGATCAGCGCGCCCTGGGCATCGCCGAGCTGATCGCCGGCCAGGTCGGCCAGGCCGACGTCGATCCGCGCCAGCGTTGCCAGCTGCTCGGCGCCGAGGCCGGCGGCGCGCCACTGACTGATCGCGGCGGCGGTGGCGGCGTCAAGCTCCGCCTGGCTGATCGAACCCTGGCCGCCCGGGCCTGCGCCGCCAGCAGCCTTGAGCGTCGGCGCGGCCGACGGGTCGTTGCAGTTGCGGTCGAGGAACGCCTGCGTCGAGGCGTTGCTCACGGCGACGGAGCCGTTCGGGAAGGTGTTGTTGGCGGTGAGCGCGCTGACCACGTTGGCGGTGTTGGTCGTGTCGGCGGTGAGCTGCTCGACCTCGAACTCGGTGTTGTCGCCGCTGTTGGCGAAGCGGCGCAGCCGGGCGTCGCTGCCGGGGTTGCCGTTGATGTTGTTGCCCGCCACGTCGATGCAGATGCTGTTGCCCAGATCGACTTCGACGTACAGGCCGTTGAGGAAGCCGGATGGCGGCGTCGTTTCCGCCCGCACCTGGTTGTTGGTGATGACGGCGTCAAGCCGGCCGGTGAAGACGCCCATGCTGAAGCCCTTGGTCGCCACATCGATGCCGCGGCCGACGTTGTCGACGCCGAAGGTCAGGATGTTGTTGTCGACCCGGATCCGCGAGTTGGCGTTGTCGTAGGAGCGGACGAAGACGCCGACGCCGGTGTCGATGCCGCTGGCGCTGTTGTTGGTGATGTGGCCGTTCATCGTGCCGGCGTTGCCGGTCACCGCGGTGATCGCGGCGCCGTTGACATTGTTGAGCGTGTTGCCGTCGACGTTGAAGCGGACGACGTTGGCCTCGCCGGGGGTGTTGTTGGCGCCCTGGGTGACGATCGTGATCGCCTCGCCGCCGCGATACGGCAGGCTGGTGCTGGTCGGGTTGTTGTAGGTGTTGGTGCGCACCACCACGTCGAAGTTGGTGTTCTGGGCGGTGACCGCGTCGCCGGCGAAGAAGCCGAACATGCTGGTGACCGTGGTGAAGGTGCTGTTGGTTAGCCGGACCGTGCCGGCGGCGCTGCCGCTTGCGGAGACGATGAAGGCGGTGCCGCCGGTCGGGCGGTTGTCGTTGCTGACAACGAGGTTGCTGCCGGTGATCGTCGTCGCGCCGCCGGTCGGCTCGACGCGGATGCCGTCGGTGCCGTAGTTCTGGATATCGACGTTGGTGAAGGTGATCGCGCCCTGGGCGCTGCCCAGCTCGATGGCGTTCTCGTTGGGGTCGATGCCGGTGCTCTGGACGGCGCCGCGGGTGGCGCCGCTGTTCTGGTAGACGAAGCCGTTGACGCCGG
>DASWWB010000788.1:0-12544 GCA_036406115.1 Herpetosiphonaceae bacterium | reverse complement strand
TCATCAAAGCGCGGCGGCTGGGGCTCGAAGGGCTCCTCGCCGGTGACGGGGCGGCGGCGAAGCGGGCGGCTGCCGGGCCGCTCGGGCGGCTGCTCGGGCTGGCGGGGATCGCGGCGCGGCTGGCGCGGCTGACCCGAGCGGTCGAGCATCGTCACGCGGCGGCGCTCCTGGGGATTGGGATCTTGGGGCGACTCGGGCAGCGGGCGCGGCGGCATCCAGACCCGGGCGCGCTTGGCATGGAGCCGCAGCTTGCTGATCTCATCGTCGCCGAGCGGGCGCCACTCGCCGGCGGGCAGCTCGCCCAGGTCCAGCGGGCCTTCGCGCAGGCGGATGAGCCGGATCACCTGGAGGCCGAGGTGTTCGGCGACCCGGCGGACCTGGCGGTTGCGGCCCTCGTGGATCACGACCCGGACCCAGACGCCCTGGCCGTCGGGCTCCAGCAGCTCGACCCAGGCCGGCGCGGTGCGCCCGTCTTCCAGCTCGACGCCTTCGCGCCAGCTGCGCAGCTGCTCCACCGTGGGCGGGACATCGAGCTGGGCGCGGTATTCCTTCTCGACCTCGAACGAGGGATGGGTCAGGCGGAAAGCCAGGTCGCCGTCGTCGGTCATCAGCAACAAACCCTCGCTGTCGAAATCCAGTCTGCCGACGGGGAACAGGCGGTTGGGCGTCTTGACCAGATCGGCGACAGTGGGGCGGCCCTGGGGGTCCTCCATCGAGGTGATCACGCCGGTGGGCTTGTGGAGCATGACATAATGCAGCTCTGTCGGGGCGACAACCTGCACACCGTCGACGCGGATATCATCGGTTTCGGGATCGATCTGGGTGCCGAGTTCGCGCTGAGTGCGGCCGTTGACAGTGACACGGCCGGCGAGCATCAGCTCCTCGCAGGCCCGGCGCGAATCCACGCCGGCGCGGGCCAAAAATTTGTGTAGACGTTCCATTGTCGGTACTCCCAAACTATACGAGCTCTAGCCGAGGTCATGGGGGAGTGGGGCGCCCCGAGGCGGGCGCATCGCGCATACGGTGTGCGGTTGGCAAAGAGCGATTTGTGCCGCTTATTATAGCACAGAGGTTTGCGCATTCCAGGGTTCTCAGTGATAATGCCGCCCATGCGTACATCATTTTGGCGTTCTACCTTCAATCGGATCCTGCGCGGGATTGGCGCGAGCCTGGCGCTGGGCCTGGCGGCGCTGGCGGTGCTGGTCGTGATTATCAACCAGCAGGCCGACCGGGCCGAGCTGCGCAACGTCGACGCGCTGCTGGTGATGGGGGCGGCTCAGTGGAACGGCACGCCGTCGCCGATGTTCGGCGCCCGGCTGGACGAGGCGCTGCGGCTGTATCGCATGGGCTACGCGCCGAGGATCATCGTCACCGGCGGCACCGCGCCCGGCGACTCGCAGTCCGAGGCGGCGGTGGCCCGCGACTACTTGGTCGATCACACCGTCGATCCGACCGTGATCACGGTGGTGGCCCAGGGCACCGACACCCGCACGACCCTGGAGGCGGTGGCCCGCCAGAGCCAGGCCGACGGCGTGCGCTCGGTGCTGCTGGTCAGCGACCCGCCGCATATGCTGCGGGCGCTGAAGATCGCCCGCGACTACGGGCTGGAGGCGTTCGCCGCGCCGGTCGAGGCCAACCGGCCGCTGGGCGCCGGCGCCAGCCTGCGCACGACGCTGCATGAGGCCTGGGGCTACCTGGGCTACATTTTTCTCGGCCAATGAGCCGGAGCCGGGACCGTTTCGCGTGCCGGCGCCTGTTGTGAGATCGCTATGCCCTCAGTAGAAGATGTCGTCAACGCCGCCGTCGTCGATTTGCAGGCGGTCCATTCCGCCCGCGAGACGGCCCTGGAAACCTCGCGCGGGCTCATCCGCCAGTGCGCCAACGCCATCCGCGCCATCCACCGCCATGAGTTCGAGACCGCCTGGCAGATGCTGGAGGCCGCCGGCCAGACGCTCGGCGATCTGCGCCAGCGCCTCGCCAGCCACCCCGGCATCCTCCACGCCGGCTACACCCAGGATTCGTTCAAGGAGTACGCCGAGGCCCGCCTGACCTACGCCCTGGTCCACGGCACGCCGCTGCCGACCGCCCGCGAGATCAATGTCGAGGCCTCGGCCTATCTCAACGGCATGGCCGAGGCCGCCAGTGAGCTGCGGCGCTACATCCTCGACGGCCTGCGCCACGGCGATGTCGAGGCCGGCGAGCGGCTGCTGGCCAAGATGGACGATATCTACAGCCTGCTGGTGACTGTCGATTACCCCGACGCCGTCACCGCCGGCCTGCGCCGCACCACCGACGCCCTGCGCGCGGTGCTTGAGCGGACCCGCGGCGACCTGACGGCGGCGGTCCGCCAGAGCCAGCTGCTGGCGGCCATGGCGACGTTCGAGCGCGCCGCCGGGTTGCCCCAGCAGGACGGGCCGATCACGGAGGCCGCCGATGCAGCAGACGATTAGCGCCGCCCGCCGCCTGCGCGGCACCTTCCCGGTGCCCGGCGACAAATCGATCTCGCACCGCTCGGTGCTGTTCAACGCCCTGGCCGAGGGCAACGCCACGGTCACCGGCTTCCTACCCGGCGCCGACTGCCTCTCGTCCATCCACTGCCTGCGCCTGCTCGGGGTGGAGATCGAGCAGCGCGGCGACGAGGTCCGGGTCTTCGGCCGCGGCCTGCGCGGGCTGCGCGAGCCCGGCGACGTGCTGGACTGCGGTAACTCGGGCACCACGCTGCGCCTGCTGGCGGGCCTGCTGTCCGGCCAGCCATTCTTCAGCGTGCTGACCGGCGATGCGTCGCTGCGCAGCCGGCCCCAGCGCCGGATCGTCGATCCGCTGCGCAGCCTGGGCGCCCAGATCGACGGCCGCGACCAGGCCGGCAGGGCGCCGCTGGCGATCCGGGGCGGCTCGATCCGCGGCGGCGAGTTCGAGCTGGCGATCGCCAGCGCCCAGGTCAAGTCGGCCCTGCTGCTGGCCGGCCTCACCGGCGAAGCCCCGCTGCGCCTGACCGGCCGCCTCGACAGCCGCGACCACACCGAGCGCATGCTGGCGGCGATGGGCCTCGATTTGACCGTCGAGGCTGACTCGCTGCTGCTCTACCCGCCGGTCCATCCCGTCTTCCCCTATCCGCTGTCGCTCCACGTGCCGGGCGATCCCTCCTCGGCGGCCTTTTGGTGGGTGGCGGCCGCCATCCATCCCGACGCCGAGCTGACGACCACCGGCGTCTGCCTCAACCCGACCCGCACCGGCGCGCTCGACGTGCTGCGGGCGATGGGCGCCGACATCACGGTCAGCAACCAGCGCGACGAGGGCAACGAGCCGGTCGGCGACGTGACGGTTCGCAGCGCGGCCCTGCGCGGCACCAGAATCGACGGCGCGCTGATCCCGCGCCTGATCGACGAGATCCCGGTGCTGGCGGTGGCGGCCGCCCACGCCGCCGGCGAGACCATCATCGCCGACGCCGACGAGCTGCGAGCCAAGGAGACTGACCGGATCGCCAGCGTGGTCAGCGAGCTGCGCGCGCTCGGCGCCGAGCTGGACCCGACGCCCGACGGCATGGTGATCGCGGGGGGCGGCGAGTTGCACGGCGCCCTGGTCCGCTCGCACGGCGACCATCGCATCGCCATGGCGCTGGCGGTGGCCGGGCTGGCGGCGGAGGGCGAGACCCGCATCGACGAGGCTGACGCGGTCAGCGTGTCCTATCCCGGTTTCTGGCAGGCGCTGGCCGAGCTGAGCGCGGCGCCCTAGCAAGGAGATCCTATGTTTCGTTCCGACCTGCTCAAGGACAAAGTCATCCTGATCACCGGCGGCGGCTCTGGCCTGGGCCGCTCGATGGGCGAGCGCTTCCTGGAGCTGGGCGCCAAGCTGGCGATCAGCAGCCGCAACACTGAGAAGCTCCAGAAGGCCGCCGACGAGATGACGGCGGCGAAGGGCGGCGAGGTGTTCACCGTCGGCTGCGACGTGCGCGATCCCGAGGCGGTCGACCGCATGATCAACGAGGTCTGGGAGCATTTCGGCGGGATCGATATTCTGATCAACAACGCCGCCGGCAATTTCATCAGCCCGACCGAGCGGCTGTCCCACCGGGCGGTCGACACGGTGCTCGGCATCGTGCTCCACGGCACCTTCTACTGCACGCTGGCGCTGGGCAAGAAATGGATCGAGGCCGGGCGCGGCGGCCAGATGCTCAATATCGTCACGACCTACGCCTGGACCGGCAGCGGCTTCGTGGTGCCGTCGGCGGCTGCCAAGGCTGGCGTGCTGGCCCTGACCCGCTCGCTGGCGGTCGAGTGGGCGCGCTACGGCATCCGCATGAACGCGATCGCCCCCGGCCCGTTCCCGACCGAGGGCGCCTGGGAGCGGCTGGCGCCCACGCCCGAGCTGGCCCAGGAGGCGATCGACCGCGTGCCGCTGCGCCGCGTCGGCCAGCACAGCGAGCTGGCCAACCTGGCGGCCTTCATCCTGGCCGACGAGGTCAGCTACATCAACGGCGAGTGCATCACGATCGACGGCGGCGAGTGGCTCTACTCCGGCGGCGAGTTCTCCAAGCTCGACAAGCTGCCCGACCAGGCCTGGGACCTGCTGCGCGCGATGACCCAAAAGGGCTCGAAAGGCTAGGGGTCAGGGATCAGGGGGCAGGGATCAGGGACGACTGAGGACAAAGCAGGGCGCTCTCCAAAGCTTGGAGAGCGCCCTGCGTGGCATTCATCTTGATCAGTCCGGCCTGACCCCTGACCCCTGAACTAGTAGGAGCAGCCGGAGGTTGGCAGCGACGACGGGCTGGGGACGCTCGCGCCGTCGTAGATCGCCAGCAGCATCCGCTGCGGGCAGCGCAGCACGCCGGTGTTGACCTCGATGTGCAGGTGCGGGCCGGTCGAGTTGCCGGTGTTGCCGCTCGCGCCGAGCCGCTGGCCCGTGCTGACGCGGCTGCCCGAGGCGACTGCGCGGCTGCTCAGGTGGCAGAACTTGTAGGATGCGCCGTCGTCGGCCGAGACCAGGATGCCGTAGCCGCAGCCGCCGCCGACGTAGCTCACGGTGCCGCCGCGCATCGCGTAGACGCTGGTGCCGGTGCCGACGGGCAGGTCGATCGCCGCGTAGTCGTGGTGCGGATCATCGAACTCGGAGCGCGGCAGGACGCTGCGGCCGATCGGCAGCGCATAGCCGCCGCCACCGCCGCCGCCGCCGCCCGAGCCCGCCAGCTCCTGCCAGGTGTTGGGGCCGGCGACGCCGTCAACCGCCAGGCCGTGCGAGCTTTGGAACGAGCGCACCGCCGAGTTGGTGCCGGGGCCGAAGTCGCCGTCGACGCCCAGGCTGAAGCCGTTTTTGTTCAGCAGCGTTTGCAGGCCGCGCACGGCGTTGTTGTTGTCGCCCTGGCGCACGGTCACGATCAGTTTGCCCCAGGTGTTGGCGCCCACGATGCCGTCAGCCGCCAGGCCGTTCGCGCTTTGGAACGAGGTGACCGCCGACTTGGTGCCGGGGCCGAAATCGCCGTCCACTGTCAGCGAGTAGCCGCGATGCCGCAGCAGATACTGGACGGCGGTCACGTTCGGCCCGGTGCTGCCGTTCTGCACCACTGGCCAGGCCGCCAGCGCCGAGGCCGGCGTCGCGCCGCCCAAGACCATCCCAATCACCGCGAAGACCATCGCCGCATGGACCAACCGCCGGATCATCCCCTTCATGCCATTGCTCCTTTTCCAAACATCCCCGAAAAACTGCATAGCCGGAGCATAGCATGCGCTTCTTAATAACTTATTAATTAAATGGCGGCGATTCTTTCAACCCAGCGCGCCAGGCTTTGGTCGGCGCGTTGGGAACGGGATTATCGATCCTGATCGGCGGTTTGCCGCTATTCAAGTCCCCAAAGCTCGACATAACCGTCGCGCAGGACAGCGATGGCGCGCTGGCGCGGCCCGACATCGACGCTGAGCGCCGGCTCGGCCTGGCTGTGGAGCAGCGCGCCGTCGCTCAGGCTGTAGAACCGCAGGCCGGCGCCGTTGGCCACTCCCACCATGCCGCCGTCGGCGGTGAAGACCAGGCTCAGGGCCGGGTCGCCCGACGCGCCGACGGCCTCCGCCACGCCGGAGATGATCAGCGCCGGCTGCTCGGCGCCGCGCCGCCAGATTCGCAGGGCGCCGTCGCGGCCGAGTCCCGCCAGCATGCCCCCGTCGCTGCTGAAGCGCATGGCTTCGATCGGCTGGTCGCTGGCGTAGCCGCCTGCCGGCTGGTGATCGGCGCCGAGCAGCTTGATCGGGCCGGGCAGGGTGGCGACCGCCAGCAGCCCGCCGTCCGGCGCGTACTCCAGCGCCGCGATGCGCTCCGGCACGTCGACTGTCGCCGCGATGTTGCCGGGGGCGTCGTAAAACTCCAGGGCCGCGCCGTCGGTGGTGGCGGCGCCGGTCCCGTCCGGGCTGATCGCCCCGGCGTAGGTCTCGTAGTTCGCGATGCCGAAGCTGGCGATTTTCACCGTCGATTGGAGCTGCGGCTGGGGGCCGGCGCTCCACAGGTCGCCGACGCGCTGCGAACCCTCGAAAAAGATGTACTCCCCGTCAATCAGCAGCGCCGAGCCGTCAGGCCGGTGGCGGATGCGCTGGACGGCGCCCACGACCCACGGCTCCTTGGCGGCGTCGATCGGGGCGCTGGAGAGCTGCGCGCCGCTCACGACATCCCACACCGTGAGCTGGCGCTCGCTGGCGAGCAGCCGCTGGCCGTCGGCGCTGAACGCCGCGCCCCAGAAGCCGGGGAGGTTTAATTCGTTGTCGACGCCCGCCGCCAGGTCGCGGACGCGGACCAATCCGTCGTAGGTTACCATCACGGCCAGCGCGCCGTCCGTGCTGAAGGCGAGATTGGTCGTCTGCTCGTCGGCGTAGATGTCCTGGCCGCCGCGGCTGATCCGCACGCCGGGCGTCGGGCTGGCGTCGGGCACCTTGAAGACGGCCTGGGTGCTGCCGTCGGGGCTGGTGACGGTGACCGGATATTGCGGGTCCGTTCTGGTGATCACGTCGCGTTTGAGCACCTGGCCGGTGTTGGCGTCGATGGTTTGAATCTCGCCGGGGATGCCCAACGCGCTGACCGTGGCATCGACCGTCACGCCCTCCGCGCCCCAGGCCACGGTTTCCACGCCGCCGACGAAACGATCGAAGCGGATGTGCCCGAAGCCGGGATAGGTGAAGAAGGCCAGGCCGGCGCTGGTCGCCACCGCCAGGCGCTGCTTGTCGGGCGACAGCGCGGCGACGCGGGCGCGGCCGAAGCCGACCGTCCGCAGCAAGCGGATCTGATCGACGGTCGCGGCGGTGATCTGGCGCTCGGGGAAGGGCGGGGTGGCGGTCGGGCTGCCGAACTCGGCGCCGGCGGGGGCGGCGTTGATCGTGGGCAGCGGCGTCGACGTGTCGGCGTCGGGCGTGGGCAGCGGCGTCTCGATGTCGGGCGGCGTGGGGAGGGGCGTCGGGTAGGCGAAGCCGTCAGCGGCCGGCGCCGCCGCGATGGTCGGCGGGGGCGGGACGGTCGGCGGGGGCGCGATGTCGCCGCTGCAAGCGGCCAGGGCGGTGAGCAACAGGCCTGCGCTGAGCAGGCGGCGGCGGCGGGCCATGGGCGTCTCCTTGTGCTGGATGCTGCCGCCAGTTATAGCAAATCGCCGCCGCCGCCGCTAGCTCATCTTGCTTGCGGGCGGCTGATAGGGTTGTGAGATGAGGGTTGAGGGATCGGGGGTCAGGGGTCAGGGGTCAGGGGTCAGGGATCAGGGGTCAGGGCTGGATGATGGAAAAGCGGGCGTCACCTGGGGCTTTTCCAACCCTGGTGACGCCCGCCCTGTTGCCGTCCGGCCTGACCCCTGATCCCTGCCCCCTCAACCCTACGGATTATCCTCGCTGGGCAGCGTGCCGGGGACGAAGCGGCCGTCGGCCTTCTCGGCCAGCACGAAATAGGGGCCGGTGCGCATCCAGCCGAACAGCCAGACATCCAGCTCCATCAGCAGCGTGACCGCCTGGAGCGCCCAGTAGATCGGCGAGGCCTTGGTGAGGTGGCGGCGCATAGCGCGGCGGGCGACGATCTCGCGCTGGGCGCCGGCCGAGGGCTGGTGGCCGTTGGTGTTGGCGGCGGCCTCATCCTGCGGCGCGGCGGCCTTGGCGGGGCGGCTCCGAGCGATCAGCGCCTCGCCCAGCTTCATCAGCACATGCTCGACAAACGAGGTGAAGAGACTGTTCCAAAAGATCACCCGGACCGGCTTGAGCCCGGCCTCGACCAAGGCCGCCTCGACATCGTCCCAGGTCTCCAGGGCCTTGATGTGATCGGATTTGCGCCGCGCCTCGCGGTCGAAATCATACACGCCGCGCTTGACGAAGAAGCGGCCGAGCCGCTTGGAGACATTGATCAGCGGCTGGATGGGCGACATCTCCTTGGTGTTGGAGAAGGCCGCGAAGTAGCCGCCGGGCTTGAGGACGCGGGCGTTTTCGACCAGATAATCGTGGATGACATTGCGCGGGAAATGCTCAAGCACATCGACTGAAAAAGCCTTGTCGAAGGAATTGTCGGCGAAGGGCAGGCGCCGCGAGTCGGCCTGGGCCAGGGTCATCTCGGCCAGGGCCTGGTCGGCGAACAGGACGGCGGGGTCGCTGCCGACCATCATGCCGACGTCGGCGGCATTCCAGAGGCCGAAGCGGCCGTTGCCGCAGCCGTTGTCGAGCACCACGTCGGTGGGGCGCAGGCGCAGCAGGCGGCGCAGCTGGCGGTGGCGCACGCCGGCGGCCAGCAGCGGCGGGGCGACGGCGCGGTAGTCCAGCTCCTCGCCCATGTGCTCTTCCTCGGAGACATATTTGGAGGTGTAGTCGAATTCAGTGGCGCGCGGCATCAGGTCGATGTAGCCGTCGCGGACCGGGTACTCGGTTTTGCAGCCGCCGCACAGCACCGCGCCCTCCAGCAGGGCCAGGCTGCGCGAGCCGCAGGTCGGGCATTGCAGCAGGGGGTACAGTTCGCGTGAGACCATAATCGCTTCCAATCACAAAAACGCCCCAGGGACGGGGCGCGGGCATTGTAGCATATCCGGCGGCAGTTCAATCAATGACCGATGGACGGCGGCTCAGTCTTGGGGGGTTACATCTAATGGGGCATCGAAATCATCACTGATCCAAGCCTCGCCGCTATGCAGCCCAGCAATCCGTGGTGCAAAGGTCTCCAACAACTCCTCGGGCAATGGATCATTGAAATCATCAGGAACGCGGAACTGGCCTTTTGCTAACCCCCATGGCCGGAGCGAGCGAGATTCTGATTGAAGCGTTTTCACTTCGGCCAGCGGTTGGTTGGCGCGTGTGATGATGATTGTCTCACCAGCTGCGAGGTTTTGCAGCAACTCCGCTAGCTGCGGCGAGATCTCCTGAATGTCAATCGTTGCCATAGCCTTGCTCCTTGTGTTGCCTTTATTGTACGTCGGCGAGGGCGAAAAACAATCCTGGCGCGGCCGGCGATTGAGATTCGCCCCAAGGCGATGGGCCTACACCGGCGGCCAGGGCATGGAGCGGTTGCCGGCGGGGCCGGGGAACTTCTTGGCCTTGATGAGCCGGTCGAGGCGCTGGCGCATGGCCTCGATCTCGCGGGGGAACAGCAGCTCCTTGAGCTCGGCGCTGAGCGGCTCGTCGGGGTCGAGCCGATCGCGCAGCTGCTTGAGATCGGCCAGCCACTCGTCGTCGATCGGCTGGCCCACCCAGTCCCAGATCACCGTGCGCAGCTTGTACTCGTCATGGAAGGCGATGCCGTGGTCGATCGCCCAGACGTGGCCGGCGTCGTCGGCCAGCACGTGGCCGCCCTTGCGGTCGGCGTTGTTGATCAGCGCGTCAAAGAGGGCCATGCGCTGGAACTGTTCGGGGTAGGTGTCCTTGAGCGTGAAATAGTGCTGCTCCTGGTCGGCGTCGATGAACAGCTGGACCGAGCCGACGCCGTGGGGGCCGTCGCGGACGATCGTGGGCGGCACCAGCTCCCAGCCCAGCGCGTCGCTGACGACAAAGGCGGCGGCCTCGCGCTTGTAGAGCGTGCCGCGCGGGAAATCCCACAGCGGGCGCTCGCCCTTCTGCGGCTTGTAGATGAGATAGGCGGCCAGCTTGCGCTCGGCGTCCTGGGCGGTGCAGAGAAAGGTGTAGTTGGAGCTCCAGGGCATCACCCCTTGCAGCTCCAGCTCGCCGCAGCGCATCAGGTCCAGCAGGGTGGCGCGATCGACCGGGACGGCCTGGGGTCGGGGGAGTTCTTCGGGCTGATCGCTCATGGCAGTCTCGCTTCGGGTTTCAAGGCGGGGCGGCGGCGGGGCGGGTTTGCCCCGCCGCCGCCGGCGTCACAGCTCGGCGTTGGTTTTGTTGGCGTGGCCGTTCTTTTTGACGCACATATGGCCGCTGGGATCCATCGGCTGGAGGCATTGCGGGCACTGGGGGCGGCCGCCGGTCTCGATGATGTCGAGCGCGAAGCGGCTGAGGCCCTGCATCTGGGCGCGGGTGGCCGAGATGCGGACGGCCTGCGGCTCCTTGGCCGCCGGCTCCTCCTCGGGCTGGCTGCCGCGCAGGATGGGATCGATCTCCTCGTCCTCGTCGGCCAGCACCAGCTCCTCGGCCTCGATGATGATCAGATCGTTCTCGGCGTCGTAGGCCAGGCTGAGCTGGCCGATGCGGAACAGGGCGGTCAGCGGGCCGCGCAGCATCAGCTCGGCGGGCGTCGGCTCGTCGGCCTGGCTGGGGCGGGGCAGGCCGCGCTTGGCCAGCTCGTCGAGGATATCGTCGAGCCGCTCGCAGAGGGCGCGGACATACTCTTTCTCGGTGACCATCGACACCAGGTCGCCATGTTTCTGGGCCTGGAGATAGAAGACGCGCTGCCCCGGCTGGCCAACCGCGCCAGCAGTGACATGATTGACCCGGCGGAGATCGTAGGCGTACTTGGCCATAAAGCAAAACTTCCTTTCAAGCGAACAAGGCTGCTAGCTAGCCAACGGGCCGCTCGGTCTCCGGCAGCGTCTCAGCGTCGCCAGCCACCTGGCCAGCCGCCGCAGGATCGGCGGGAGGCTCCTCCTTGGGAAAGGAGGGCGGCTCGCCGATGTCGTTGACGCAGATCACCCGCGGCCCATGCTCGCTGACGGCGATCACCGACACCGAGGCCGGGCTGATGATGATCCGCTGGAACAGGTCGAGATGCACGCCCAGGTAGTGGGCGACCGCCGCCTTGATCACGTCGGCGTGGGCCACGACGGCGATCACATCCTTGGGATGGGCCGCCCGTAGCGCCTCCAGCGCGTCGACCACCCGGTTTTGCATCTCCCGCAGCGTCTCGCCGCCGGGAATGCGCGTCCCCGAGGGGAACTGCTGGATGTGGCGCCAGGTCGGCGTGTCCGCCAGCTCTTTCATGACCCGGCCGGTCCACTCGCCGAACTGGATCTCGCCCACGCCGGGGTTGATCCGGATCTCAAGCCCCAGCAGCTTCGCCAGCGGCTCGGCGGTCTCGACGGCCCGCTCCAGCGGGCTGCTGTAGATGGCGTTGAGGGGGACTTTCGCCAGCCGCTCGGCCAGCCGCTCGGCCTGCCCGCGCCCCTCGTCGTTGAGATGGACTTCGGGTGTCCAGCCGGCCAGCGCTTTGCCCACCATATCGTTGGTCGCGTGACGAATCAATAAAAATGTGGTCATTACGTCCTCCCGAGCATCCGTTGACGCTCCATTATAACTCGGTTGGCGGGAAAGGCTTGGGATCAGGGATCAGGGATCAGGGATCAGGGATCAGGGATCAGGGATCAGGGATCAGGGATGGTTCTGCCTCGGAGACGGCATGCGCGGCTGGCGGCGCCCGCCTCCTCGCAGTCCGGCCCGACCCCTGATCCCTGATCCCTACCTCGCCACAAGCGGCAGATACAGCGCCAGCGGCGGATCGTCGCTGCGAATGAGGCCGGTGGCCTGGAGATCGCCGGCGCCGGCGTTGGCCAGTCCGCTCAGGACGAGACCGAAGCTCTCATCGGGCTCGGGCAGCAGGTCGCCGTTGACGGTGACGGCGATGGTGTGGCTAGACTCGCCGGGAAGGAAGAGCAGGGCGCCGCTGGCCGGCTGGTAATCGCTGCCGGCGCTGGCCGTGCCGTCGACGGTGGCGTAGCTGGCCCGCACCTCGCGCCCGCTCTCCAGGCTGAGGCTGACGGTGAAGGTGAGGACGCTGGCGCCCCCGTCGCCCTCGCTGATCTCGGCGTCGGCCACCTCGATCAGCGGCAGCGGATCGTCGTCGATGATCGTGCCGACGCCCAGTCCGTCGCCGATTGTGGCGTTGACCGGGTTTTCCAGGATGACATTGAAGGTTTCGTCGTCCTCGTCGGCGCCGTCGCCGTTGACGGTGATGGCGAGCGACTGGACTGTCTCGCCAGGCTCGAAGACGACGCTGCCTTTGCCGACCGCCACGTAGTCGACGCCGGGCTCGGCCGTGCCGCCGGCGGTGAAGAAGCCGACGGTCACCTGCTGGGTCGTCGCCGCCGAGAGGGTGACGGTCAGCGTGAGCGAGCGGAAAATCGTGTTGCCCTCCAGCACCCGGCCGTCGCTGACGCTGGCCGCCGGCCCGCCGA
>DASWWB010000787.1:0-3061 GCA_036406115.1 Herpetosiphonaceae bacterium | reverse complement strand
GTCGCCAGCGTGCTGCTGGAGCCGCGAACGTTGCTGGAGCCGCTGGAGCGCGCGCTGGGGCGGCCGGTCGCGCTGCCCGAGCAGGCCGTCGTCCTCGGGATCCGCGCGCTGGCGGGCCTGGCGATCGGACTGGCGCAGACCTACGGCTGGCGGGTGCGGCCGGGCTTGGCGGCGGCCTGGGCCGGCGCCTGCGGGCTGGCGGGACTGACCTCGCGGCTCGGCGAGAATCTCGGCATGGCCGCCGGCGAGCTGCTCGTCGCCCGGCTCTGCCGCCCGGCGGCGCCCTGCCCCGATTGGCTGCGCGACAGCGGCTACGGCGCCGCCTACTGGGGCGTCACCTGGCTGGGCATGGCGCTGGTCACCGTCGGCCCGGCGCTGCTCATCGTGCGGCGGCAGCGGGCGCTGGCCCTGGCGGACGCCGCCGCTCACTGATAGCCGCGGGCCTGGAGCCGGAACAGCTCGGCGTAGATCCCGCCGGCGCCCATCAGTTCGTCGTGCGAGCCGATCTCCAGCATCCGCCCGTCGCCGAGGACCGCGATCCGGTCGGCCATGCGCACAGTGCTGAAGCGGTGCGAGATAATCACCGCCGTCTTGCGCTCGGTCAGGCCGACGAAGCGCAGAAACGTGTCGTATTCGGCCTGGGCGTCGAGGGCGGCGGTCGGCTCGTCAAGGATAATGATCGGCGCGTCGGCCATGTAGGCGCGGGCCAGCGCGATCTTCTGCCACTGGCCGCCGGACAGCTCGGCGCCGTCGCGGAACCGCCGGCCGAGCTGCTGATCGTAGCCGCGCGGCAGCCCGGCGATCACCTCGTCGGCCAGGCTCAGGCGGGCGGCGCGCTCGATCCGCTCCCGGTCGCCGATCGCCTCGACCCTGCCGACGCCGATATTCTCGCCGGCGGTGAAATCGTAGCGCACGAAATCTTGGAAAATCGCGCTGAACAGCTCGCGGTAGGCGCCGATCTCGAAATCGCGCACATCGACGCCGTCCAGCGTGATCCGGCCCTCGCTCGGCTCGTACAGCCGCAGCAGCAGCTTGACCAGCGTTGTTTTGCCGGCGCCGTTGCGGCCGACCAGCGCCAGCTTCTCGCCGGCCCGCAGCTCGAACGACAGGCCGCGGAAGACATAGTCCTCGGCGCCGGGATAGCGGAAGCCGACGCCCTCGAAAGCCAGGATGCCGCGCAGGGCCGGCGTCCCCGCGTCCCGGGCGGCCGGCGGCGGGGCGGCGACCGGCAGATCGAGGAACTCGAAATAATCTTGCAGGTAGAGCGCGCTGGCGGTGATGCTGGTGAAGCGCGAGAACACCGCCTGGAGCCGGCTTTGCAGGCGGTTGAACGAGCCGGCCAGGAAGGTCAGGTCGCCCAGCGAGATCTCGCCGGTCACCGCCCGGACCAGGATCACGGCGTAGGCGGCGTAGTAGGCCAGGCTGCTGAGCAGGCCGAACAGCCCGCCCCAGCCGGCCCGCTTGATCGCCAGCGCCCGGTTTTCGGCGTAGAAGCGGGCCGCCAGCACGCTGAACCGGTCGCGCAAGAAGCCCGACAGGTTGAACAGCTTGACCTCTTTGGCGCTCTCGTTGGTGGCGCCGATGTAGGCGAGATAGTTCAGCATCCGCTGCTCGGGCGTCCGGCGCTTGACCATCGTGTAACTCGACTGGCTGAAGATCAGCTCGCTCAGGAACGCGGGGATGATCGCCAGAATCAGCAGCGCGATCAGCCAGGGCTCGATCACCGCCAGGCCGGCGATCAAAAACGCGGCGGTCAGGATATCCTGGGCCTGCGAGAGGATGGACGCCAGCAGGTTGGTGCGGGCGGTCGTCTGGCGCTGGGCCTGATCGAGCTTGTCGTAGAAATCGGGATCTTCCAGCTGCCACAGGTCCATGGCGGCGGCTTTTTCGATCAGCTCCACCGAGACCCGGTTGGCGTAGCGGTCGACGATCAGCGAATCAGTGAGCGCCATGATCCGGTTCAGCGCGTCGGAAAGCGCGACCAGCCCCAGCTCGGCGGCGACGAGCCACCAGAGCGCCGGCCAGTCCGGGGCGGCGGCGCCGCGCAGCAGCACCACCTGGTCGATCAGCAGCTTGCCGACGTAGAGCAGGGCGACGGGCGAAAAGGCCTGGAGCAGGCGCACGGCGATGTTCCAGAAGGCCAGCCCGGGACTGGCGGCCCAGATCAGCCGGAAAAAGCGCGGCAGCGCGCGCAGCGCGCCGATGTTGGCAAGGAACGAGCCCGCCTGGCGGGGCGGACGGAAGCGGCCGGCCATGAATCCTCCTTGGCTGCGCAGCGGACGCGCCCGGAACGGCAGGAGCTATGCCGCCGATCGGCGCTGGCGCTACGGCCCCAGCCGCTCCATGCACAGCCGGTGGTTTTGACCGTGATCCAACACTTTCCAGCCGAACGGCGTCCACACCGCCAGGCAGGCGCCCGGCGCGTGGCAGGGGTCGCTCACCTCCAGCAGCTGCCAAACAGCCCCGGACCGCATCACCCGCCCGACGGTCCGCGCCGGCCTGGCAGCCGCAACTGCCCAAGGGGCACCCGCCCGGGCGCAGGCTGCGGCGGCGGTCGCCGGCGCGAACTCCCAGCGCCACATCAACCCGAACGCCCCGATGATCAGCAGGCTGCGGACAAGCGGCCGGCGCAGCCAGGCCCGTGATTGTTTCGACCCGAACCAGCGGTTCATGGCAATCCTCCTTGTGTTGCCGGCGAGACGGCGGCGGGCGGCGTGGCGTTCCCGCCGGCCGCTCCGCCCATCAGCCCGGCGGCACGGCGGATTTGGCCATGCGGACGAACGGGATCGCCACGTCGCCGGCGGGATAGGCGATCTCCTCGACTGGCTGGTAGCCCAGCGCCCGGTAGAGCGGCACGCCGGGCAAGGTCGCCATCAGCTCGAAGCGCGCGAAGCCATGCTCGCGGGCCGCCGCCTCGCAGTGATCCAGCAGCAGGCGGCCGATCCCCTGGCGCGCCCGCGCCGGGTGGACGAAAAAGGCCCGGATCTTGGCGGCGTCCCGCGCCGGATCGAGCCAGCCGCTCGCGCGGCTCGCCGACTGATCGCCGCCGAACAGGGTGGCG
>DASWWB010000786.1:0-5158 GCA_036406115.1 Herpetosiphonaceae bacterium | reverse complement strand
CCCAAGCCGGCTGCTGTCCCGGCCAAGCCCGGCGGCAAAGACACGACCTCGATCACCTCGACCTCGATCATCGACACCTCGGTCAAGGGCGAGATCGTCCATATCGTGGTCGGCGCGCTGGTCGGCCTGGTGCTCTGCCTGGGCCTGGCGACGGTCACCGGCGACTATCTGATCGGCGCGATCTTCGGCATCGTGCTGGGCGGCGTCTCCGGCGCGATGGTCGGCGACTGGCCGGCCGCCAAAACCACCGGCGACTAAGCCCCGGCCGCAATCAGCATGGTACAATTGGGCGGGGCGCTAGGCTCCGCCCGATTTGCATTTCATCTAAGGGGGAACGACGATGTTTGGTCCCGAAGAGCTTGAACGGATTCGCCAGGCCGCCCAGCAATGGCAGGAAAATACGCTTGACCCCGTCCTGAACAAACACCCGGAGCGCCAGGACGAGTTCACTACCGTCTCCAGCGCCCCGGTCGACCGGCTCTACACGCCGCTGGATCTCGGCCAGACCGATTTCCTCAACGATATCGGCTTTCCCGGCGAATACCCCTACACCCGCGGCATCCATCCCACCGGCTATCGCGGCAAGCTGTGGACCATGCGCATGTTCGCCGGCTTCGGCACCGCCGAGGAGACCAACGCCCGCTTCAAATATCTGCTGACCCAGGGCCAGACCGGCCTCTCGACCGCCTTCGACATGCCGACGCTCTACGGCCGCGACACCGACCATCCGCTGGTCGAGGGCGAGTTCGGCAAGTGCGGCGTGGCGGTCACGTCGCTGGCCGACATGGAAATCCTGTTCGACGGCATCCCGCTCGACCAGGTCACCACCTCGATGACCATCAACTCGCCGGCGGCGATTATCTGGGCGATGTACATCGCGGCGGCTGAGAAGCGCGGCATCCCGCGCGCCAAGCTCGGCGGCACGCTGCAAAACGACATCCTCAAGGAGTACGCCGCCCAGAACGAGTACATCTTCCCGGTCGAGCCCTCGATGCGGCTGGTGGTGGACACGATGGAGTTCGCCTCTAAGGACATGCCCAAGTGGAACCCGGTCTCGGTCAGCGGCTACCACATCCGCGAGGCCGGCGCCACCGCCGCCCAGGAGCTGGCCTTCACCCTCGGCGACGGCCTGGCCTACGTCAAAGCCTGCCTCAAGCGCGGCATGGACATCGACGACTTCGCGCCGCGAATTTCGTTCTTCTTCAACGCCCACAACGATTTCTTCGAGGAGATCGCCAAATACCGCGCCGCCCGCCGGATCTGGGCCCGCCAGATGCGCGAGGTCTACGGCGCCAAGAATCCGCGCTCCTGGTGGATGCGCTTCCACACCCAGACCGCCGGCGTCTCGCTGACGGCCCAGCAGCCCGAGATCAACATCGTTCGCGTCGCCATCCAGGCCCTGGCCGGCGTGATCGGCGGCACCCAGTCGCTGCACACCGACGGCATGGACGAGGCGCTGGCGCTGCCATCGGAGAAGGCGGTGACGATCGCGCTGCGCACCCAGCAGATCATCGCCGAGGAGAGCGGCGCCGCCAACACGATCGATCCGCTCGCCGGCTCCTATTTCGTCGAGTCGCTGACCAACCGCATGGAGGCCGAGTGCCTCGATTATTTCCGGCGGATCGAGGAGCAGGGCGGCATGGAGGCGGCCCTGGAGAAGGGCTGGATCCAGCAGCAGATCGCCGACTCGGCCTATCGCTTCCAGCAGGAGGTCGATAATAACCAGCGCGGCTTCGTCGGCGTCAACCGGTACTCGGTGCCCGAGCCGATCGAGATCCCGATCCTGGCGATGGACCCGCAGGGCGAGACCAAGCACCTGGAGCGGCTCAACCGGGTGCGCCGCGAGCGCGACGCCGAGCGCCACGCCGCCAGCCTGGAGACCCTGCGCCAGGCGGCGCTGGGCGATCACAATCTGATGGAGCCGATCCTCGGCGCCGTCAATGCCTACGCCACGCTGGGCGAGATGTGCGATGTGCTGCGCGAAGCCTTCGGCATCTACCAGGAGGTCCTGGTCGTCTGATGTCGATCCCGCTGTTTTCGCCGGAGCCGGTGCGCGACCCGGCTCAGTTCGTCGGCCGCGAGCGCGAGATCGTCCAGATCAGCGAGCTGCTGGCCGCCGGGCGCTCCTGCGCGCTGATCGGGCCGCCCGGCGCCGGCAAAACCTCGCTGCTGTGGCACCTCGAGCAGACCGCCGACCTGCTGCTCGACGTGCCGCCGGTCACGGTCTATCTCGATCTGTCCGGCGTCCGCACCGGCGCCGATTTCTACGCGCCGATCCTGCGGGCGATGGGCGAGCCCGGCGACGACGAGCTGGCGCTGGGCCAGGCTCTGCTCAACGCCCCGGACGCCCAGGTGCTGCTGCTGCTCGACCGGCTGGAGGCCGCCGGCGGCGGTTTCAGCGGGCTGGTGCGCTCCGCCCTGCGCGGCTGGCTGCGCGAGGGCCGGGTCATGGTCCTCGCCGCCAGCGACCAGGCGCTCGACCGCGCCGCCCCCGACCTGCAAACCGCCCTGTTCCAGGTGGCCCTGCCGCCGATGTCCGAGCGCGAGGCCCGGGCGCTGGCGCTCAGCCTGCTGGACCGGCTCAAGCTGGCCGCCGAGCCGGCCGCGGTCAGCGAGCTGATCGGCGTCGCCGGCGGCTATCCCGAGCGGGTGCGGCGGGCGGTCGAGCTGTGGGCGCGCTCCGAGCGCGGCGCGACTTTCGATTGGACGCGGACGTTCCGCGAGGAGTATCCCCAGCAGCCGGTGCTCGACAACAGCATCGCCGCCTACGCGCCGGCCATGGAGACCGATGAGACCGAGGCGGAGGGGTCGGCGGCGCCGGCCCGCGCCACCCTGCGCCAGCGCGCCCTGGACCGCCAGCGGCCGCGCAAACCGACCTACCGCTCCGATGATCCCAGCGTGTTTTTGCTGACCCTGGTGCTGCTGGCCGGCGCCGGGATGGTTTGGTGGGCCGTGGGCGGCTGGCAGGGCGGGCTGGCCTTCGCCGGGCTGCTGCTGGCGCTGGCCGGCGCCGCCCGGCTGCTGATCGAAAAGGGCGGCCCGCGCTGGTCCGCCACGCTGTTTGTCGCCGCTGTGCGCGGCCTGCCACTGGTCGGGCGCCTCGTCCCGTCACCGCCGCCGCCTTTGTAAGCCCCGCCGGCCGGCCCGCGCAGCCTAGCTTGCTGTGGGAGGCACAGGATGGATCTGTCAACTCATTTCGCCAACGCCCGGGAGCTGGTGCGCGCCGGCCAGCGCGAGGAGGCCCGGACAATGCTGACCGCGATCGTCCGGGCGCATCCCAACTTCGCGCCGGCCTGGCTCTGGCTCAGCGGCGTCGTCAAGGACCCGGCCAAGCAGCGCGAGTGCCTCCAGCGGGTGCTGGCGCTCGATCCCGAGAACGCCGCCGCCAAGCACGGCCTGGCCATCCTCGACCTGGACTCGATCATGGCCAGCGTCAGCTTCGCGCTGCCCATCACCTCCAACGCCGTCGCCGCCCAGCGCATCGGCGAGTACCTGGTCAGCCAGAATTTCATCTCCAAGGAGCAGCTTGACCAGGCGCTGGCCGAGCAGAAGCAGGCCCACGCCCGCAACCGCCAGGCCCCGCTCGGCGACATCATGGTCGGCCACGGCTGGCTTTCGGTCCAGGTGCTGGCCAAGATTCTGGAGCAGCAGCGCGAGGCCCGCGAGGTCCGCACGTCGATTACCCAGCCGCTCGGCCAGTACCTGATCGAGCACAACCTGGTCTCGCCCGAGCAGCTCAAGCTGGTGCTGGACCGCCAGACCGAGCTGCGCCGCAGCGGCCAGCATCTCATGCTCGGCGAGCTGATGGTCAGCTCGGGCATGCTCTCGCGCCCGCAGCTCGACGCCGCGATCGAGGATCAGCGCATCACCTTCTACAGCATGATGGGCGATTAGCCGCCCGCATCCCATCAACCTAAAACGATGGGCGATGCGCCGCCCGCATCCTATCGAACCAAAGCGTGGCGCCGGGAGCCATTGGCTTCCCGGCGCCGCGCGCTTTGGAGGCGGATGGGCTCGGCGGCGCTTAGCGGCCGATCTGCGGGAGATAGACCAGCTCGCCCGCCAGACGCGTCACCCTGCTGACCCGGACGGCCTTGCCTGGCGTGTCGGCGCGGCGGATGACGATCTCGGCGGTGTCGGTGGCGATGGGCGGACTGGCGGGGATCGGCACCTGGAGCGTCACCGTGGCGCTGGCGCCGGGCTGGAGCGTCAGGCTGGTCTGGCTGAGGGCCGCGCCCCACAGCGAGCCGGTGGCGGTGAGGCTCAGCGTGGCCGGGGCCGCGCCCAGGTTGGTCAGGCGCAGGCTGTGGCTGACGGTCTCGCCGGCGGCGCCGTTGCGCGTCTCGCTCAGCGGGCTGAGGGCCAGGCCGAGCAGGCCGGGGCTGGTCACGACCTCGACGTCGCTGGCCTTGACGAAGGCGAAGCGGTGGTTGTAGGAAATTTGGTAGTACTCCGTCTCGCCGATCACCGGGAACTGCACCTGCGGATCGTAGGCCAGCGTGTAGGTCGGCGCCCGGTAGTAGGTGCTCTCGAACAGCTCGGCGGCCACGTAGATCTGGCCCGCCGGCATCTGGTAGATCGGCGTGACGGCCTGGGGCGGCACGCTGGCGGGATAGGCCGAGGCCTCGGGATAGGCCCGGCCGTAGACCGGGATGCTGGCCGCGCCGGCCTTGGGCGTGACCAGCAGGCCGCTGCCGGCCTCGGCCTTGGCGCCGCCCGGGTTGTAGAACCAGGCCAGCTCGCCGTCGTAGTGGATCGCGTCCCACTCGCCGTGCGAGGCGGCGCGGTAGAACTGCTGGCCGGCGACGGCCTTGTTGGCCCAGTTGTTGGCGCGGGTCGGGTCGGCGGTGAGGTACTGGTTGGTGATCAGCGGCGCGCGCTCGTCGGGCGCGGTGCGCAGGTAGACGAAGTTGGCCGGCTGCTGGGGCACGTCGCGGCAGTCGTTGGTGGCGTAGCAGTAGGTCATCAGCGGCTGGTTGGCGGCGAAGTCCGGATTGATCCGAATCACGCCCGGCGTCGCTTCGGGCGCGGCGAACCCATCGCCCTGGACCAGCTCCATGTAGCGGCCCCAGTCCCAGAACGGCCCCGGATCCCAGTGCATGCCGGGATTGTTGGCCGGCAGCGGCCCGGGAATCTCATCGTGGCCGACGATGTGGGC
>DASWWB010000785.1:0-2358 GCA_036406115.1 Herpetosiphonaceae bacterium | reverse complement strand
CTGGACCGGGGCCGGGTCGCCGAGTTCGGGCCGCGCGCCGCGCTGGCCGCCGATCCCGGCTCGCATTTCCACCGCCTGCTCCAGGTGGGGCTGGAGGATGCCTTCGCATGAGCTACGCCCGCTACCTGTTCCGCCTGGCCCGCTTCCGGCCCGGCCTGTATGTGATGAGCGGCCTGCTGGCCAGCTGCATGTTTTACCTGTTCCCGCTGATCCCGGGCCTGATCGTGCGGCGGGTGCTGGATGAGCTGGCTGGGCCGGCGCCGAGCCAGCGGGCGCTCTGGCTGCTGGTGGCGCTGCTGGTCGGCGCGGCGCTGGGGCGGGCCTCGGCGCTGTTCGGCGCCGTCTTCGCCGAGCAGACCGTCGGACTGACCGCCTCGGCGCTGCTGCGGCGCAACCTGCTGGCCTCGGTGCTGCGCCGGCCCGGCGCCCGCGCCCTGCCCGCCGCGCCCGGCGAGGCGATCAGCAGGCTGCGCGACGACGTGCAGGCGGTGGTGATTTTCATGACCTGGGTGCTCGATCCCGTCGGCCAGGCGCTGGTCTTCGGCCTGGGCCTTACGGTGCTGGCCCGGATCAGCCCGCCGATCACGCTGTTCGTGGTGGCGCCGCTGCTGCTGGTGCTGGTGGTCGTCAACCAGGCCGGCAGGCGCATCCAGCGCTACCGCAAGGCCAGCCAAGAGTCGATCGGCGCGGTCACCGGGCTGCTGGGCGAGATGTTCGGCGCCGCCCAGCTGATCAAAATCGCCAACGCCGAGGACCGGGCGGTGGCCTATTTCCAAACCCTGAGCGACCGGCGGCGCAAAGCCAATCTGACCGACACGCTGTTCACCCAGGTGCTGAACTCGATCGGCCAGAACGCCGCCAGCCTCGGCACCGGCGGCCTGCTGCTGGCGGCGGCCGGCGCCATGCAGCGCGGCGATTTCTCGGTCGGCGACTTCGCGCTGTTCGTCTCCTATCTCGGCTGGCTGACCCAGGTGACGAGCTTCGTCGGCTACTTCATGACCCACTACCGCCAGATGGGTGTGTCGTTCGACCGGCTGCTGGAGCTGATGGGCGACGATCCGCCCGGCGACCTGGTGGCCCACGACCGGGCCTATCTCAAGGACGCGCCGCCGCCGGTGCCGGGTGTCGCGCGCGCCGCCGCCGACCGGCTTGAGGCCTTCGCCGCCGATGGCCTGAGCTACCGCTACCCCGACAGCGAGCGCGGCATCGCCGATGTGTCGCTGCGCCTGGAGCGCGGCACGCTGACCGTCGTCACCGGCAGGATCGGCGCCGGCAAGACCACGCTGCTGCGGGCGCTGCTGGGGCTGCTGCCGGCCGGCGCTGGCGAGCTGCGCTGGAACGACGCGCCGCTGGCCGATCCCGGCGCCGCCCTCGTGCCGCCGCGCGTCGCCTACACGCCCCAGGCCCCGCGCCTGTTCAGCGAAACGCTGCGCGACAATATCCTGCTCGGCCTGGAGGCCGGCCCCGCCGAGCTTGATGATGCGATCGTCGCCGCCGTGCTGGAGCGCGACCTGCCCAACCTCGACGCCGGCCTGGAGACGATGATCGGCTCGCGCGGCGTCAAGCTGTCCGGCGGCCAGCTCCAGCGCGCGGCGGCGGCGCGCATGTTCGTCCGCCGGCCCGAGCTGCTGGTCTTCGACGATCTGTCGAGCGCGCTGGACGTCGAGACCGAGCGGCTGCTTTGGGCGCGGCTGCTGGAGCGCCGCAGCGCCACCTATCTGGCGGTCTCGCACCGGCGGGTCGCGCTGCGCCAGGCTGATCAGATTATCGTGCTCAAGGACGGCGCGGTCGACGCGGTCGGTACGCTCGACGAGCTGCTTGAATCCTCCGAGGAGATGCGCCGGCTCTGGCAGGGCGATCTGGGCGCCGCCGCGAGCGCGGAGGCCCGGCCATGATTGGCGATGATGAGCGCTGGACCGCCCTGCTGGAGCTTGCCGGAACCCTGGAGGCGGCCGGCATCGCCGCCACGCTGACCGGCCCGGCGGCGCTCTGGGCTCAGGGCGTGATGGCGGATTGGCAGACGGCGAGCTTCGACGCGCAGTGGGACAACCAGGAGGCGGCGCTGGCGCTGCTGGGCATCGATCCCGCCGACGGCGACGGCGAGCGCTTCCGCCTGCGGCGCGGCGGCCTGGAGCTGCTGCTGGCTTTTCCGCGCAACACGGTGGTCGCCGCCTATCCCTGGCGCATCCGGCTGGAGCGCGGCGGCCAGGCGATTTGGGTCGAGTCGCTCTACGGCTTCCGCGACAGCCACTTCGCCATCCGGGCCCACAAGGCTGCGGTCAGCGCCTTCCTGCGCGAGCGGCAGCGCGAGGTCGCCCGCAACAACCAGGCGGCCTGGGAGGCCGACACCTACGAATC
>DASWWB010000784.1:0-4053 GCA_036406115.1 Herpetosiphonaceae bacterium | reverse complement strand
GGAATCACAAACGCTTCGGCGGGAACCATGTAGTCCGGCGGCGGGGCGGCTGGCGCTCCCGGCGCGGCTGGGTCCCCGGCGGCGGGCGGCGCGCTGATCGGCAGCGTGCTGCCCAGGGCACGGTCCAGCTGGGCGGCGCTGGCGCCGACCGGGATCTCCTCCCACTGCACTTGTTCGGCAGGCGGGTTTCGCCAGGCATGAATCAAGTCCCGCACCTGGCTGTCGTAGATCCAGTAGCCGAAGAAGGCGACGACCACCAGCATCAGGATGCGTTCGATGCGGAAGAGGGCGAAATCGAGAATCGTGCGGAAACGATAGCCCTTGAGGGCGACGTGGCGTTCCTGGCGGATGGAGCGGAGCTGTGCAGGACGAAGCGGCGTGTGCTGGGGCTTGGGGGGGGCGGCCGCCAGCAACTCGCGGAGAAGATTGATATCATCCGACGAAGGCGCTATGTCCCTCAAATCTGACACAGCAAGATGACCTCTTTACACGCAGGCTTCAGAATGGGCAGATTATAGCCCCATCCTTACAGGTTTGCAATAGTACTCTACTTCTATATTTGTTTCCTGGCTCAAAGTGTCAATCGTTTCCCTCTTCGAGCTTGGATAGGAGCTTTTCAGCCGCCGGCGGGCGGGCAGTGCGGGCAGGAATCGCCGTCCTCGCCGCCGGCCGGCCGCGGGTGGCCGCACGCCCGCCGCAGCTCGTAGCTGCCCGGCCGCAAATCATGATCGACCGAGATCCGCCCGTCGAAGACGAAGCATTCGCCCCGCCACAGGCTCTCCTCGCGCGGCACGCTGGCCAGGTAGTTGAGGATGCCGCCCTCCAGCTGATACACCTCCGCGAACCCTTGCTGGCGCAGATAGGCCGAGGCTTTCTCGCAGCGGATGCCGCCGGTGCAGAACATGGCGACCTTGGGCTGGCGCTCCGGGTCCAGATGGTCGCGGACGTACTGCGGAAACTGGCTGAACGACACGGTCCCCGGATCGACGGCGCCGGCGAAGCTGCCGATGCTCGCCTCGAAATGGTTGCGGGTGTCCAGCACCAAGACGTCGGGCTGGCTGATCAGCGCATTCCAGTCCTCGGGCTTCACGTAGGCGCCGCCGCGCGCCGGATCGACCCCCGGGACGCCGAGCGTGACGATCTCGCGCTTGAGCCGGATCCTGAGCCGCACGAACGGCTGCTCGTCGGCCCAGGACTCCTTCCAGGCGAGCCCGGCCAGCTGCGGGACGGCGGCGAGCCAGTCAAGCACCGCCTGCACGCCGGCGGCGGGGCCGGCGATGGTGCCGTTGATCCCTTCCGCCGCCAGCAGCAGCGTGCCGCGCACGCCGCCGTCCCTGGCCAGCGCGAGCAGGGGCTCGCGGAGGCCGGCGTAGTCGGCGAGGTCGGCGAAGTGGTAGAGCGCGATGATGCGGGTCGGGGTCATGCGATGCTCCGGACGGGTTGCTGAAGCGCCCATCATACCATATGCCAGGCCGGCGGGCGGGAGCGGCTCAGTCGGCTCCCAGCTGGCCCAGGTAGATTTCAGTCTCGTAGTCGAAGGCGACGGCCCCATCCTCCTGGTAGCGCTCGAACAGCCGCTCCAGGCCGGCCATCAGCGGCTCGTGGCGGGGATGGCCCGGCTCCGGCGCGTAGGAGGATGAGAGCACGCGGCCCTTGAGCCCGGGCAGATCGAAGCGCTGCTGGTTGGCGAGATCGAGCCGCTTGACCGGGCCGGGCCGGAAAAAGCCCGCCAGCGCCTCGGCGTCGACGTTGCGGTGATTGACCTGGCCGTACTCCGGGGCCTGTTCGCGCAGCAGCCGCTCGTAGTCGCGCTGGAAGGGCGAGCTGTCGGCCCGCACGTTCCAGACCAGCGCCACCCAGCCGCCGGGCCGCAGGATGCGCCGCCACTCGGCGCGGGCGGCCTCCTGGTCGAACCAGTGGAACGCCTGGCCGGCGGCGATCAAATCGATTGACGCAGCAGGCAGCGTCGTGGCCTCGGCGGTCCCGTCGACGCTGGCGAAGCCGGGGTGGCCGGCCAGCAGCGCCGCGCCCGCCGCCCGCATCTCGGGGTTGGGCTCGACGCCGTAGACCCGCCAGCCATGGCGCAGCAGCGGCTCGGTCAGCAGGCCGGTGCCGGAGCCGATGTCGGCCACGACGCTGGCGGCGGCGAGCCCGCAGTGTTGCGCCAGCAGCCCTGGCAGCTCGGGCGGATAGCCGGGCCGGTACTTGACATAGTTATCAACCCTGCTTGAGAAACGTTTGGTCGGATCAAGCATAGCGCCTCCGTTGCTGCCGATTCCGCCGCCCAGTATACACGAAAGCCGCCGCCCCGGGCTCGGAGCGGCGGCTTGGGCGGGGGGACGGGCTCAGTCGGCCCGCGCGGCCCGGGTCAGCACGCCCACCACCACGGCGGCGGCGACGAAATGCATCATGGTGAGGATGAGCTGGCTGTTGCCGTCAACGCCGGCCGCCGTCAGCGGGCTGACCAGCGAGAACAGGGCGAAGGCCGCCACGCTGCCCTGGAAGACATACAGCGGCCGCTGGCTGAAGAAGTGGAGCGCGAGGTAGCCGAGGGTCGCCGCCAGGCCGGCGGCGGCGCTGGCGATTAGCACCGGCGCCGGGCCGAGCACGCCGCCAAGCTCGGCGGCGACGTTGATCTCTTGGCCCAGGGCTGTGCGAGCGATGAAATAGAGCAGAAGATTGGCGGCGGCGGCGCCGAAGGCGGCGAGCAGGCCGGCTTGGAACAATCGGGCGGCGGGGAGGCTGCGCCGGACGGGAAATGGTACGCTTGACATCGTTCGCACTCCTTTACATACTCGGTAGTTAGCCAGCAAAATATTAGCTGGCTAAACGATATCATGAGCCTGCGCTACCTGTCAAGCCCTATCTTCCCAAAAGGAAGCTAGCGGCGGCGGGAAAGCGCGCCGCAGGGCCGGCGGGAGATGGGACTAAGTGCCGATGATCGGGCGGGGCGGCGGGCTATGATTCAACAATCATAGCTTTCGAGGATGAAAGGATCTGCGATGCGCGGTCTGCCGAGGGCGGTCTATCGGATATTGGTCGCCTCGTTTTTCAGCGGGATGGGCATGAGCCTGGCCTGGCTGTTCCTGAATTTCCACCTGGAGGGATTGGGTTTCGACCGGCGGCTGATCGGCTACGCCAACGCCATCCCCGCCGTCTCGATGGTGACGCTGGGCATCCCCGCCGGCTTTCTCATCCCGCAGCTGGGCTACGGCCGCAGCCTGCGGCTCGGCGTGGTCCTGGGCGCGATCGCGCTGGGAGTGGTGGCCTGGGCGCGCGCCCCGCTGGCGGTGTTCGCGGCGCTGCTGGTCTACGGCCTGAGCCAGGCGGTGGTGATGGGCGCGACGGCGCCGCTGCTCAGCGCGCTGGTCGACGGCCCGCGGCGGGTCTCGGTGCTGAGCTGGCAGGCCGCGCTGTCGACCGGGGCCGGCTTCGTCGGCAACTTGGCCGGCGGCTTCCTGGCGCTGCTGGTCGGCGGCCCTGGCGGGATGCTGGCGCTGGCAGCCGCCGTGTTCATCCTCTCGTGGCTGCCGCTGCTGGGCCTGCGAGCCGGCGGCGCGGAAACCCGGACCCGCTTCCGCATGGCCCGCCCGCTGATGTGGCTCAAGCTGCTGCTGCCGGCGCTGGTGATCGGCCTGGGCGCCGGCCTGATCATGCCGTTCCTCAACCTTTATCTTGAGACCAAATTCGCGCTCTCGTTCGAGCTGCTGGGCTCGCTGTTCGCCTTTTCCTCGCTGGCGACGATGGGCGCGATGCTCATCCAGCCGGCGCTGGTGCGGCGCCTGGGCAAGGTCGGGGCGATTGTCGCCGTGCAGGCCGCCTCGCTGCCCTTCATTCTCATCCTCGCCTATGTGCCGCTGCTGCCGATCGTGACCGTCGCCCTGTTCGTGCGCGGCGCCCTGATGAACGCCGCCGGGCCGGTCTACACGGCGCTGGTGATGGAGCTGCTCAACGAGGAGGAGCAGTCGGTGTTCCTGCTGAGCGAGGCGGCGATCTGGAACATCGGCTGGGCGCTGGGCTCCAGCCTCTCCGGCCGCTTGCAGGCGGGGATGG
>DASWWB010000783.1:0-2803 GCA_036406115.1 Herpetosiphonaceae bacterium | reverse complement strand
GGGCGCTGGCGGATGGCGGCGGCGCGCCCGCTTGACATTGACGTAGCGGCAACCCTCACACTGGGGCCAAACGCTATGGGAGGTTCGCATGTTTACCGTTGGGGATTTCGCCCGCCTGGCCCAGGTGTCCAAGCGCCTGCTGCGCTACTACGATGAGATCGGCCTGTTCGCGCCCAGCCAGATCGATCCCGCGACCGGCTACCGCTTCTACCGGGCCGAGCAGCTGTCCGATCTCAATCGCATCCTCGCGCTCAAGGAGCTGGGCCTGTCGCTCGACCAGATCCGCCAAACCGTGGGCGACGCGATCTCGACCGCGCAGCTGGAGGGCATGCTGATGCTCAAGAAAGCTGAGATCGAGCAGCAGCTGCGCGCCGAGCTGCGCCGCATCCAGCACATCGAGACCCGCCTGCAGGCGATCCGCGACGACGAGGAGAACAAGCCGCCCAACATCATCATCAAGCGCATCCCCACCCAGACCGTCTTCAGCGTGCGGCGCACCCTCGACGATTTCGAGACCGGCCTGGAGCTGTACGGCCAGATCCAGGCCTCCCTGCCCCACGACGCCGGGGGCGGGCTGTTCTTTTGCATCTGCCACAGCGATGCGTTTGTCGAAAGCGACCTGGACATGGAGCTTGGGATCATCGTCAGCAAGCCGCGCCAGAGCGCGCTGGCCCTGCGCGGCGGCCTGGTGCTGGAGCGCCGCGAGCTGCCCGGCGCGCCCGTCATGGCCACGACGATCGTCAAAGGCGCCTTGCAGACCATCCACCTCGGCTACGCGGCGATCACCAAATGGGCGGGCATGCACGGCTACCGGCTGGCCGGCATCCCGCGCGAGCTGCTGCTCCAGCTGCCCCGGAACCTGGCCGGCGACGATCTGGTCACCGAGATCCAGGTTCCGGTCGAGCCCGGCGCCGGCCCGCACGATCTCGCCGCCGCCCTAGCCTGAGGCCGGCGCGCCGTCCGCCGGGGCCGCGCCCGCCCGGGCCAGCCACCCCGCCAGAACGGCGCTCAGGCCAAGCTCGACCAGCAGCGCCACGCCGAGTTCGCGGCCGAACAGCAAGCTGCGATCGCCCGCCGTGAAGCGCGTCAGCCCGCCGGCGGCGATCGCGGCGAAGATCAGCAGGAGCGATTGGCGGTAGCGGCGCGGGTCGCGCGCGGCGAAGATCATCCACAGGCCGAGCGCGCCAAACGCCCCGCCGAAGAAGCGGAAGTGGCTGTCCTGGACGCCGAAGCGGGCCGCATCGCTGATCTGGACGAAATCGGTCGATCCCGATCCTTGCCAGCCCAGCGTCCTGAAGCCGCCGAAGCCGAAGTCGATCCCGAGAAATACGATGAAGGCGCCAGCGCCGATCAAAACGATCCGCAAGGCCCGCATGCTGATGGTGTTCATGGTGTCCTCGCTAATGGCGGCGCGCCAAGGGCTGGCGCGCCGCCGCTCAACCATGGCCGAGTTCCTGGCGCCGCGCGGCGAGCAGGGCGGGCAAATCGGCGGCCCAGGCGCGGATCGCCGGCCAATCGCGGTGGTCGCCTTCTGGCAAGATGCGAAGCCCGGCGACCAGACGGGCCAGCAGCCGCCAGCCCGGCTCCGGGATGGCGCCGACGTTCAGCTCGCCGGCGAACAGCCCCTCGCTGAGCGGCCGGACCAGGCTCCGCGCCGGCTCCAGCCAGGCCGCCGCGCTCCGCCGCGCCCGCTCCAGCCGCTCCGGGTCGCGGGCGGACAGCGCCAGGCAGACCAGGAAGGCCGCGAACGGTTTTCGGGTCATATCGGCCTGGTGCCGGCGCAGGAAATCCATCGCTTCGGGCAGCCAGCGCTCGCGCCGGATCGCGCTGCCCGCCACCACCGCCCGGTAGGCCGCGAGGTCGCGCACCTCGGCCATCGGTAGCACATCGACCGCCAGGCCGCGCGCGGCGAGGACCTGGCCGATCGCCGCCGCTACGCCGGCGGTCGAGCCGCCCCTGCTGGCATAGGCGACCAGGATCTTGCCATCCTCAGCCATGCCACACCCCGCTGGCGGCGGTTTCGCTGACATAGGCCGCGAAATCGCGCGGTTGGCGCCCGAGCGCGCGCCGCACGCCATCGGCCAGGCTGGCGTTCCGCCCGTCGAGCACCGTTGTAAAGAGATAGTTGACCAGCCAGATCATATCGGCTGGCAGCTGCTCGGCCTCCAGCGCGGCCACATAGTCAGCGATCGGGACCTGGACGTAGCCGATCTGCCGCCCGCTAGCCGCCGCGATCTCCGCCACCGCCTCGCCGAAGGTCAGCAGGCGCGGCCCGCTCAGCTCGTACACCTGGCCGGCGTGGCCGTCCTCGGTCAGCGCCGCCACCGCGACATCAGCGATGTCATCGGCGTCGATGAAGGGCTCGGGAATGGCGCCGGCAGGCAGATAGACCGTGTCGGACCGCACCGAATCCAGCAGGAAATGCTCGCTGAAGTTCTGGAAAAACCAGCTTGCGCGCAGGATCGTCCACTCCGCGCCCGCCTCGCGCACAATCCGCTCGCACTGCTCGGCCTCCGGCTCGCCGCGCCCGGACAGCAGCACCAGCCGCCGCGCCCCGCCGTCGACCGCCAGCTCGACAAACTGCCGGATCGTCTCGACCGCGCCCGGCACCGCCAGGTCGGGCTGGTAGGCGATGTAGATGGTCGGCATCCCGTCGAGGGCGGCGGGCCAGGTGGCAGGGTTCTCCCAATCAAAGGCCGGCTCCGCCGAGCGCGAGCCGGAGCGGCACGGAACGCCGCGCGCCTGCAAGCGCTCGATAATCCGCCGGCCGGTTTTGCCCGTCCCGCCCAGGACAAGCACGTTG
>DASWWB010000782.1:0-2459 GCA_036406115.1 Herpetosiphonaceae bacterium | reverse complement strand
GAGCAGCTTGGTGTGGGGCGAGATCACGCCGTTGCGCAGGGCGGCGGCGGCGGTGAACTGCTTGAAGGTCGAGCCGGGCGGGTATTCGCCGGCGATCGCCCGGTTGAGCAGCGGCGTGCTCACGTCGTTGAACAGCATGTCCGACTCGGCCTGCGAAAGCGGCCTGGTGAACAGCGAATTGTCGTAGCTCGGCAGGCTGACCGAGGCCAGCACCGCGCCGCTGTTGACATCCATCACGATGATCACGCCCTGGCGGATCGGCGCGTACTGGCCGAATTTCTTGGGGTCGCGCGCCGCCAGCATGACCCGCCGCTGGTCCGAGATCGCCAGCCACTTCTTGAGAATCGCCTCGGAGTCGCGCTGGAGGCCGATATCGATATTGAGGATCAGATTGCTGCCGTTGGCCAGCGGCCGCAGCACGGTCGGCGCGCCGACCGTGCGCTGGAAAGCGTCGACCTCCAGCAGGTTGATGCCCATCGTGCCGCGCAGCTGCTGCTCGTAGAAGCGCTCCAGCCCGGCGCGGCCGATCATATCGTTGGGCAGGTAGGTCCGCGGCCCCTCGGCGTCGCTGCCCGGATTGAGCTTCTTGAGATCATCTTCATTGACCCGGCCGGTGTAGCCCAGCAGATGCGAGAGCGACGAGACCTCGCCGCTGAGCGGATAGGCCCGCTTGTAGCCATCGACCACCTTGACCCCCGGCAGCACCGACTGGTTCTCCCGCAGCGCCAGGGCCACGTCGCGCGGCACGTTGCTTTGGATGGGCACCACCAGGTAGGCGGGCAGATCGGCCTCGCGCAAGATCTGCTCGGCGCCGGGGTTGAGCGTCAGCACGTCGGAGTAGGCGATGCTGAGCTGGAGCGCCTGCATGGATTTGCCCGGCGGCACCGTGATCGTCACGGCGCGGCCCGGCTCGAACGACGTGGACGGCGGCAGCACCGGCGTCAGCGCGTACAGGTCGCTGGCCAGCTCCGGGTCGGTCCGCAGCGCGGTGGTGGGGGAGATGGTGAAGGTGTCGGTGATGGGCAGCAGGGCGCTGAGCCGCATGAACACGGCGTTGCGCTCGGCGGGCAGCCGCCACGAGGGCAGCAGGTCGGCCTGGATGCCGACGATCGAGGTCGGATTGGAGGCGGACAGCAGCGTCGCGCCGTCGCTGGCGAAGATCTCGCCGCGCTGGGGCAGGACGAAATCCTGGCGCGTCACGGTGTCCTCGATGATCTTGCGCGAGGACTCGGCGACCGAGCCGAACTGCAGCTGGTGCAGCCGGAACACCAAGGCGATGAACAGCACGAGGCTGGTCGCCCGCAAAATGATCAACCGGATCGCCATCAGTTCACCTGCCTGCGCTGCCGCTCATACCACCAGCGCACGATCGCCAGCACCGGCAGAGTCAGCAGCAGATTGACCACGATCGCCGGCGACAGCACCACCCGCGCCCAGTCCAGCCAGGCCTCGGTGCCGCCGGCGAACAGCAGCACGACAATATGGTAGAGCGGCGTGAACAGCCCGACCAGGATCAGCGCCATCATCCAGTTCTCCGCCGGCAGCCGGTCGATCACCAGCAGCGTCAGCGCCACGATGCTCAGCAGCGCCAGCATATGGCTGCCGATCGCGCTGAAGCCCAGGATGTCCAGCGCCAGCCCGCCGTAGAAGGCGATCAGCGCGCCCTGGGCCGGCCCCTCGATGATTGTCCAGCAGACCATCCCGACCAGCACCAGGTTCAGCGGGGCGCGGAACGGCGCCGGCAGCAGCGCGGTTTGGATCAGCGCCGCCAGCAGGACAGTCAGGCCGAGCGCCAGCTGATGGGACAGCCGCTCCTCTAATCGACGCCGACGATAATCCATACCGTGCGCACCTCATCGGGATCAAAATAGGGCTGGACATCCACCTCCTGCGCGTGGCCGGATGGGCGGACCGCCGAGACGATGCCGATGGGAATGTTCGGGGGGATGCGGGCGGCCGGGGCGTCCAGCAGCAGCGCGCGGCTGATGCCCGCCGAAAGCACCGGATCGCCGGGCGCGATCTTGGCCTCGCGGTCCAGCTTGCGCATCACCAGGCGCGAGCCGAGCTGCCACTGGCCGATCACCTCGCCGTTGGGCTGGCTGACCTCGTTGTTCGATTCGCGGTGCAGGATCTGGCCGCTGACGTTGGAGCGGGCGTCGGTGATGAGCAGGACGGAGGCGGTGTAGTCGGTGAGCGAATCGACCAGGCCGATCAGGGCGTCGGGGCTGCCGGCGACGTGGGCGACAACCGGCATGCCGGGCGCCAGGCCGTCGCGGCGGCCGCGGTCGATCGTCAGCACGCGGGTCGAGCTGTCGGGGGAGCGGCCGATCACATTGGCGACCGTCGTGCGCCAGCCCTGGCGCTCGCGCATGCCGGCGGTGCGGCGCAGCTCGATGTTCTCGGCCAGCGCCGACTGCTGGGTCATGTTTTCGCTGCGCAGCCGCGACAGCTCCTCTTTG
>DASWWB010000781.1:0-4412 GCA_036406115.1 Herpetosiphonaceae bacterium | reverse complement strand
GCGCGCCGCGCTCGCGGTCTGAGGCGTGGCTCAGTCGATCAAAAGGCGGGCGGCCCAGCACCAACGCTGGGCCGCCCGCAGGCTTGGGGCGCCCGCTCAGTCAGTCCGCCGGGTGTGTTGATTGACCCAGCGCGAGCGCGGCGCTGAGTGGCGCCGCTGTCAGGGCGCCCCGGCTCCATCCCCCTCGCCGCCGCTGACGGCCGCCAGCTCGGCATCGATCGCGGCGCGGTCGGTGGGGTCGAGGGGGAGGGCGTCGAGCTGCGCCCGCAGGTCGCCGGCCCGGGCGGCATCGCCGAGGGCGCCGGCCAGCTCAAGCCGGGCGGCGAGGACGCGGGCGTAGGTCAGGCTGGGCTCGGCGGGGTTGTGGCGCAGGGCGGCGTCGAGGGCCTTGGCCGCGGCGGCGTCGTCGGTTTTGAAGTCGCGCAGGCGGGCCGCCACGCGCAGCGCTTTTTCGAGCGGCGCCAGCCCCGGCTCGGTGTAGGCCTGGGCCGCCTCCTCGTCCTCATCGCCTTGTTTGATGAACATAATCGAGTTGCCGGAGATATCGGTCAGGGTGAAGCGGGTTTGGCCCGGGCGCATGCGTGAGATGCGCGGGAAGCCGCTGCCCGGCACCCAGCCGAGGTGCGCCCGCAGCCGCTCGGCGAAGGTCCGGTGGATGGACTCAACGTCGGACACCAGGACCATGCAACAGCTGTAGTTGGCCTCGGGGGGCTGCTGGGGCAGGCCGAAGAAATGGAGATGGTAGCCGTCGCCCTCAAGCACGACGTAGGGGTTCGGGACGCGCTGGATATAGCTTGGGGTGAAGCCCAGCGCCTGCCAGAACGCCATCGTGGCGTCAAGCTCGACGCACGGCAGCAGCGGGATGGTTCGGGGAACAGGTGCAGACATCGCCAACCTCCAGTTTGCGCGCCGGCGGCGCCAAGCTGCCGGCAAATCAATCTGCCCCAGCATAGCAAGGTTGGGTCATCATGGAGGGTTGGCGGACCAGAAAAGGCGCCACAGCGGGCGATTCTTGCCCGCTGCGGCCAAAACCAGGCGGCCCGACCCGCGCGCCGGATCGCCAAGCCCTCCAACATGAAACCAAGGTTTGGCGGCTACTTCCCGGCGTCGGCCCGGAGATGGGCGACGACCGCCGCCGTCCAGGCGCCGAGCGGCGCGTCCCCGTCCGCCGGCGCCTGGGCGGCCGCCGGGCCGAAATAGCTCGCCGCGAGCAGCCCTTCGCGACCAAGGGCCGCGATCAAATCCATCCGCGCCGCCTGCCGGTCAAGCGCGGCGGGCACGGGGAACGCCAGCATGCGCAGCGGTGCGTCCGGGCTGATCCCCAGCGGCTCCAGCTGCGCGCCGACAATCCGCGCCGCCGGGTCGTTGCCGTGCAGATGCAGCTCGGCGCGGGCGGCGGGATGCAGCCACGTGGCGCCGACGAACATAATCGACCCATCGGCGGGATGGAACCAACAGTAGACAAAGGCCCGATCGAGCGTTGCATGCCCGTCGCGCACCGTCACCTCGACCACGTCATCGATCATCGGCTGCTCCTTCTTGTTGCGGCCCGGCTAGTTCTCCGCCGCCGCGCTGCGATCCTCGATTTCCCAGATGTGATCGACGAGGTGCCAGGCGCTGCGCCGCACGTAGTAGCGCGGCAGCCAGAGTGCCCCGCCGCGCGGCCCGTGCTCCGGCAGCTCGCCGCGCGCGGCGGCGGCCAGCGCCTCCTTGACGCCGTCGCGGAGCAGCTCGAAGGCCGCCGGCAGTTTCTCATCGGCGGCAATTTTGACCGAGCGGGCCAGCCGGCGCAAGTAGGATTGCTCGGACTCCAACACGTGGCGGGCGATCTTCTCCAGCGGCCGGCCGCCGCCGCGCGGGCCGAGTGCCAGGGTTTTGCCCTCGGCCCCCTCCACCGCTTGGTCGAACGCCCGCCAGATTTTCTCCAGCAGGGCCAGGCTGCGCTTGCGCTCGTCGTCGTCGAAGGGCTGGGAGTCGCGCTTGGGGGCGATGTCGGGGGCGCCGAAATCGGTGGTGGCGGTGCCCTCCAGCCGCTCGGCGATCTTGAAGGCGTCGGGGCTGTCCGGCGGCCGGACGCCGCCGGCGGTGCGGCCGATGATTTTCGCGTAGCGCGGGCCGGCATCGAGCAGGGCCTGGAGCGCCCCCGCCTCGTCGCGGCCGGCGCGGCACCAGCCGGGCCACTCCAGCGCCCCGGCGATCACCTTCTTCTCGCCGATCTCAAGATAGATGTCGATCGTTGCTTCGGATTTGCCGTCAGATGCGCTCATAGCTTGGCGGACGCTCCTTTCTGTCGCTGGGCCGGGCGCTGTCTCCGCGCTGCCGCCCGGCTTGGCTACTTTAGCACATAAGTTCCCTGGCGCGGCGCCGCCCATCCCCCGCGCGGGGCAGGAGGGCCGCTCCGCCGGGGGGAGCAGGGTACTCATTGCGTCCTGCTGAAACGCTGCTATGATGCTGGCATTCGCCCTTTATGTGGAGGACCATCCCAATGGCTGATCTCGCAGCGTTTCTCGACAAAGCCTTTGAGGACAAATCGTTCGACGAGCTGGCCGACGCCCCCGTCGATGCCCTGGCCGGCATCAGCAAAAGCGATGCCGATGCGCTGAAGGCGGCGCTGGGCATCAAGACGATCCGCAATCTGGCCGAGCACAAGGTGATCCTCATCGCCCAGGCTATCGTCGGTCTCGCCACCTCAACCAAGAAATAGGGCGCCGGCGGGCGGCACCCCCGCCGCCCGCCGCCACCGGTCCCCGCTATCCGCACTTTCGCGCTACAGAGGTCACACGCTATGAGCACGTCAACGCACGATGCCGCCCTGTTCGAAGAAGGTTTTGCGCTGGTCCGGGTCGAAGAAAGCGATGTCCACACCTATGGCGCCCAAGCGCTCTTTGATATGATCCAGGAGCATCCCTGGGTCCTGGAGCAGGAGCTGCCGGTGCTGATTGTCTATCCCACCTCCCAGGGCATGCAAGCCTACGGCCACGATGAGCTGGTCGAGGCGGTGCAGCAGATTCCGTTCGAGGATATCACCTGGGGCCACGAGATCACGCTGGAGTGGGAGGACGAGGACGAAGAAGAATACGACGAGGAAGAAGAAGAGTAGCTGGCCCGACACACGCGGGGGCGGCGGCTGAGCGAGCCGCCGCCCCCGTTTGCATGCCGGGACCCCGGAGGCCGTGCCATGGAACTTCAGCTGATCCGCAATGCGACGATGCGCCTGCGCTACGCCGGCCGCATGATCCTGACCGACCCCGACCTGGCGCCGGCCCTGTCGCGCCGCTCGTTCACCGGCCGCTCCGCCAATCCCATGATCGAGCTGCCGTTGCCGGCGGCGGCGGTGCTGGACGGGATCGAGCTAGCGCTGGTCTCGCACCTGCACCAGGACCATTTCGACGCCGAAGCTAGCCGCCTGCTGCCGCCGGCGCTGCCGCTCGCCTGCCAGCCCGCCGACGCCGCCGCCCTCGCCGCCGACGGCTTCGCGGCGCTGCTGCCGGTGGCGGATCGAATCGACTGGGGCGGCGTCGCGATCGAGCGCGTCCCCGGCCAGCACGGCTCCGGCGACGATCTGGCGGCGATGGGCGAGGTCTCCGGCTTCGTCCTCGCCGCGCCGGGCGAGCCGACGGTCTACTGGGCCGGCGACAGCATCTGGTGCCCGGCGGTCGCCGCGACGATCGCGCGGGTCAATCCCGCCGTCATCATCACTCATTCGTCGGGCGCGCTCTGGCAGACTGGCGCCCCGATTGTGATGGACGCCGCGCAAACCCTCCAGGTCTGCGCGGCGGCGCCGTCGGCAGTGGTGGTTGCCATCCACCTCGACTCGCTCGACCACGGCCAGGTCTCGCGGGCGGATTTGCGCGCCGCCGCCGAGGCCGCCGGCGTCGATTCGCGCCGCCTGCTGATCCCCGCCGACGGCGAAACCCTGGCGCTGTGAGGCGCCGCGCCGCCCCGGTCACCCGCCCAAGCGGCGCAGCGTGCGCTCGCCGATCCGGGCGTGGGCCGGATGGTCGACGAGGCCGGTGTCGAGCAGCAGCGCCCCCAGGATAACCGCCCAGCCGGCGGCCCGGGCTTGCAGCGCCGGCGCCGCCTCGCCGTACGCTTCCCATGCCGCCGCGCGCTCCGCCGGGTCCTCGAACAGCATCCAGATCGCCGCGAGGTCGGTCGCGCTGTCGCCGGCGGTCAGGTCGCCCCAGTCGATGATCCCGCTGATCCGACCGGCGTCGACCAGCACATTGCGCGGGTGCAGGTCGCCGTGCAGCCAGGTCCGGGTTGTCGCGGCGGGCGCCGCCAGGGCCGCCTCCCATGCCGCCAGGACCGCCGGCGTGATCTGGTCGGTGATGCCGGCCAGCCGCCGCAGCCGCTCCTCGATCCCGGCGGCGCGCTGGGCCAGGGGCACGCCGCGCGCCGGATTGGCGGGC
>DASWWB010000780.1:0-10335 GCA_036406115.1 Herpetosiphonaceae bacterium | reverse complement strand
TGGCGCGGCGCCGCCGCCCAGGATTAGGGAGGATTGCCATGCCCTTTGAGACGAATCACGCCCCGGCCGCGCTTGAAACCGGCGACATCCGGGCGCTCGGCCGCCAGGTCGAAGCCTATGTGGCCGCTGCGTGGCGCGAGGTGCTGGAGCGGCGGCGCGCGCGGCTGCTCGACGCCTACGGGCGCGTCGGCGAGATGGCCTACGGCGCGTACCTGGAGCTGCTGTTCCGGCCGCTGCACCGCCTGGCCCGCCGCGACGGGCTGCTGCTGGCGCCGCGCTTCCCCGGCGATTTCAACATCTCCCGCGAGTGGGGCGAGGAGGATGATCGCCAGCGCTGGATGTGGAGCGGCGTGCGCGCCCCGGGCGGCGCGCCGCTGGGGACGCTGGTGTTCCAGGTCCACCACGATCACACCGCGTTCCGCGTGCCGCGGCCGGTCGGCGTCCTGGCGCTGGAGGAGGTCGGCGCGCAGGCGGTCGCGGCTGCGCTGAGCAGGCGCTCCCCCGAGTTCGCCGCCGCCCGCGAGGCCAGCGTCGAGATCGCCGAGTATCTGCGAAGCCTGGCGGCGCCGCAAGGTTGATCGACGCTCAGCTGCCCTCCTGCGAGCGCAGCACCGCGTCCAGCAGCGGCGCCGCCAGCGTGTTGGGGTCCATGTCGGATTGATTGACCGCCAGCGTGATGACGATGCCGCTGCCCGGCTGCGCCCAGAGCGCCGAGCGGAAGCCGGCGAAGCCGCCGATGTGGCCCAGCACCAGGCCGGCGGCCGCCGGCCGCGCGCTCCCGTCGGCGGCCGGCCCGACTGGCAGCTGGTTGCGCATCACGCCCAGGCCGTAGGCCAGCGCCGGCATTTTGTACTGGCCCTTGCCGTCGATGAAGGTTTGCATCAGCGCCAGCGACTCGGCGCTCAGCAGCTCGCCGCCGAACAGGCCGCGGGCGAAACGGTCCATGTCGCCGGCGGTGGAGATGAGATTGGCGGTGGCGAAGGCGAAGGACATGGCGGCGTCGGTCTGGTCGACGGTGCGGGCGTAGCCGCTGGCCAGATCGCCGGCCGGCGGCTCGTCCGGGGCGAAAAAGGTTCGCTCCAGGCCGAGCGGCGCGAAGATTTCCTCGCGCATCAGCTGGGCCAGCGGCTGGCCGGTCGCCTGCTCCGCCAGCATACCCAAGATGACATAATTGGTGCTGGAGTAGTCCCAGCTGCCCGGCGCGCCGGGCTCGAAGGCCAGCGGGAACTGGCGGGCGTAGGCCACCAGCTCCTCCGGCTCCCACTCGCGCTGCGGATTGGCGTACGACGCCGTGCGGAACTCGCTGTCCTCCAGGTAATCGTACAGGCCGCTGGTGTGGCTCAGGAGCATCTTGACCGTGATCCGCTCATCGGCGGGGACCAGGCCCGGCAAGATGTCGGCGATGGTGTCGTCGAGGCTGAGCCGGCCCTGCTCCGCCAGCCGCAGCACGGTGACGGCGGTGAACATTTTGCTGATGCTGGCGATCCGCACTAGGCTGTCCGGCGCCATGAGCCGGCCCGAGGCGCGCTCGGCGACGCCGCTGGCGCCGACCCAGGGCTGGCGGCCCGGCAGCGAGACGCTGGCGACCGCGCCCGGGATCGCGCCGTCGGCCACGGTCTGGTCCAAGATGGCTTGCAGCTCGGCGGCCAGCGCCGGGTCGATCGTGGGAATCGCTGTCGCCGCAGGTGTGTTGGAAGGCGGCGGCGTGTTTGATGGAAGCGGCGTATCGGAGGCTGGCGGTGTGTTTGACGGAAGCGGGGTGTCGGAGGCTGGCGGCGTGTTCGACGGAGCCGTAAGGGTGGCGGGATTGTCAGCCGCCGGCGGCGGGGCGGTGCAGGCGCCGCTGGAGATCAGCAGGCCGCTGACGCAGAGCAGCGAGCCCATGCGCATCGCTCGTTGGCGCGGAGTCCTGGCGTGCGATGCGGGTTCGGCCGGCCGGTGGATGATGCCGGCGCTGACCGGCTGGCCCGCACTGCCCGCCAGCCGGGCCAGGGCTGCGCCGATCCGCCGCCCCGCCGCCCGCAGACCCATCCGCTGGATCGGCCGCTCGACGAAGCGGTATGACAGCTCGGCCAGCAGCACGGCGCCGCCGATTCGCAGCGCCAGCAGCGGCAGGCCGCTCAGCGAAACGTCCAGGTACGGCCGCGTGACCATAAACACCGGCCAGTGCCAGAGGTAGATGCCGTACGAGCGCTGGCCGATCCAGCGCAGCGGCCGCCAGCGCAGCAGCAGCGGCAGCAGCCGCGCCCGCGGATGGCTGACGGCGGCGATCACGATGATGGTCGCCGCCGCCGTCGCCGCGAAGCCGCCCCGGTAGAGCCAGGGATGGCTGGCGTAGCCCCAGATGAATCCGGCCAGCAGCCCGGCCAGCGCCAGCGCGCCGAGCCCGTCGAGCAGCAGCCCGGCGCCGCGATTGGCTTTGCCGGGCTCGCGCCAGGGCGCCCACTCCAGCGCGAAGGCCGCGCCCAGCAGGATGCCGGCGATCCGCGTGTCGGTGCCGTAGTAGAGCCGCGAGGGATCGGCGCCGGGCTCGTAGCCGCGGGCCATCAGCATGGCCGCCCCGCCGGCCAGGGCCAGGGTCGCCAGCCGCAGCTTGCCCCGCCCCAGCCAGCGCATCCCAAGGGCGAAGATCGGCTGCCAGAGCAGATAGAATTGCTCCTCGACCGCCAGCGACCACAGGTGCTGGAGCAGCGGCGGCCGCACGAGCGGATCGAAGTAGGGCTGGCCCTCGGCGATCAGGTGCCAGTTCATGACGTAGCCCAGGGCGGCGATGATGTCCTGGCGGAGGTTGGCGATCTCGCCGCGCGGCAGCACCCCGGCGATCACGACGACGCCCGCCAGCAGCAGCCCCAGCGCTGGCAGCAGCCGCCGCGCCCGCCGCCCCCAGAAGGCCGGCAGGTCGATCCGCCCGTCCCGTCGCCACTCGCCCAGCAGCAGCGCGGTGATCAGGAAGCCGCTCAGGGCGAAGAAGATTTCCACGCCTAGGAAGCCTCCGCGCAGCCCGGCGTTGGCGTGGTACAGCAGGACGCCGCCCACCGCCAGCGCCCGCAGGCCGTCGAGCCCGCCCAGGTAGGGCAGCCGCGCCTCATCCGGCCGCCCGGATTCATCCCGCCCGTCGTCGCCTGTCGCCATACGCCCTCCCGCGCCGATGCCCGCTCTGCGCCCGGTGTCTGCAACTTCCAGGCCATCCCCGCCCTGGCCGCAGTATCGGCCAAAGGTGTTCAGGAGATGTTCAGCCGCAGGGAGATTGGAATCGCTCCGGCCTGGGTCCTTTGCTTGATCGCGCGGATCAATGCGCTCTGGCAGATGATCTCTTGGGTGCCTCGCCAGCCTGCGCCCCCAGGCGGGCGGCGACGGCGGGCGAGATGGGTGAGGGCGCCCGCAGGGATGATCGCTCGCACCCGGCGCGGAATCAGCAGGCCACGGAGCCCGCGTGTAGGCCGGAATGCTCGCCGGCGCCGCAAAGCTTCGGCTGGTCGCGGCGGTGCCGCCGGCGCTCGGCTGCGCCCGCTCACCCTATGCAAGCCAGATCAGCACGGCGGCGCCCAGCAGCCCGATCCAGCCCGGATGCCTGTCGTTCGTGCCGATTAGGACCAGACCCCCGCTCGCAAACACTGCCGCCGCGATCAGCGCGGGGATCGGCGATTGGGCCAGCGGCTGCGAGGACGGCAGCGCAAGCCACAGCAGGATCGCCGCCAGGCCCCAGCTGAGCGCGGTGGCGAGATGCCAGGTGGCCCAGAGGATGCGGACATGCGGCTCGCGGAGATGCGACCCGCCGTCGGTTGGAATGAAGGACGCCCCGCGCAGGCGTCGGAAAATCCGCCGCTCGCCCAACACTGAGTGGATCAGGCCGATCGCCGCTAGTGCCACGCCCCCGGCCACAAGGTACCAATTCATGCTTGCCCCTCCAATGATTCTATCAACTGCGGTCAGCGCCCGAAGACCCATCGCCGCTGCGGGCGATCCGCGCAGCCCCGAGACGGATGAGCCGGCGGGAATGTGACAGTCCGCGCATTACGTCCGCTCTCGGCGTCGGCACGCTTACTCGCCGCCATGCTCGGCCTCCCAGGCGGGGCGGTAGTCGATGGTTTTATCGCGCTTGGCGGAGTTGCACGAGCGGCAGAGGGGCTGGATGTTGGTGATGTAGTTATTGCCGTGCTTGGCGAGCGGTACGACGTGGTCGGGTGTCAGCTTGATCTGCGGCTCCTGCCGATGACACGCCAGACAGGTGAAATTGTAGCGCTCTTTGACCTCGCGCCACTCCTGCGGCGTGAACGAGCCTTCGGCGTTGGCTAATCGCGTCCGTCGCCGCGCGGTAATTGCTTGACGCTTTTCGGGATGCATTCTGTAATATTGCTTACTTTTTTCACGAATACGATCGCGATTTTTTTCATAATTTACTTTGCCATAAATCTTCATTTTATCTCGATTATGACTTCTCCAACTGCGCATATAAGCCTGATGCTCATTCAGGCGAGCGGTAATTCTTGATCGCCGTTTCATTATTCGATGGATTCGATTGGCATGGTGCCTCTCTCTTTCTCGCCGTCGGGAAGCCTCGATATCTGTTTCACGATGCGCTTTAATTTGGATTTGGAGACAGATTCTACAAGCTGAACGATGTCCATCATAGCTGTATTGCTTCAGATTGTATTCAGAAATCGGTTTCCATTCGCCGCATTTGCTACAGGTTTTACCTTCGATCTGCACTGGCTGGCGGGTGGTGTTGGGCGCGTTGTTGCAGGGCTTGCACTGCGATTGATAGCCATCGCGCATCGCCTTGCGTGGGCTAAAGCGCTCCAGTGGTTTCCATTCCTTGCACTTGGTGCAGATTTTGCCCAGCACTCCCTCGTGTTCTACCAATGCCATGATGAACCTCCTGACCAACAAACTCCTTTTCCTGGTTTAGATGCAATCATGATAGGAATTTTGATATGACATGTCAAATATTAATTTGAAATATATGGACATAAGGAAATGTTATACTTAGGGGAGAACAGATTAGCGTGAGCTATGCGCCAGATGCCGCTACGATGTAATGTTGATATGCTCCTAGCTCAACATAATGTTGAGCGTGTTGCAAAGCGCGAGCGTCCGCTTAGCGTTCGAGGGTTAGCCTTACTTACTGGAATTGCACATTCATCCTTGGTCAACCTTATCAATAATCGGACAACACGCTTTGACTTGGACACTCTGCACAAGCTTATGAATTTTTTCAAGACAAAGAATGTCGGGGATGTATTCATCTGGATCGATGAATAGACCTGAACCTCATTATTCCAATCTGACAATAAACCACCTTACAGACAGGAACTATTGCTATGCATGATTTATCAAAGATACGAAATTTTTCCATTATTGCACATATCGATCATGGAAAGACAACATTATCTGATCGATTACTTGAATTAACTAAGACTGTTTCTGCTCGTGAGATGCAGGAACAAACTTTGGACTCTATGGATCTGGAACGTGAGCGGGGGATTACCATTAAGAGCCATCCCGTGCGACTTGAGTATAAAGCTAAGGATGGTGAGACGTATTTCTTGCATATGGTTGATTGCCCCGGCCATGTAGACTTCGCGGCGGAGGTTGAGCGGGCTTTGCAGGCTTGTGAAGGCGCCCTGCTGATTGTTGATGCATCCCAAGGTATCGAAGCGCAAACTCTCTCTAATGTATATCTTGCGCTTGAAGCGAACCTAGAAATGGTTCCAATCCTTAATAAAATCGATCTTCCCGGTGCAGAAATCGATCTTGTGTCGGAAGAAGTCGAGCATGTGCTTGGCTTGCCGCGCGCTGATATTATCTTGGCCTCGGGCAAACAGGGCACAGGGGTGCCGGATATTCTCGAAGCAATCGTCGAGCGCATCCCGCCGCCGGAGGGCGACATCAGCGCGCCGGCGCAGGCCCTGATTTTCGACTCGCACTACGACGCCTACAAAGGCGTGATCGCCTATGTTCGGATTATGAACGGTTCGATCAAGCGTGGCGACAAGCTGTATCTGATGGGCACCGAGGTCGTGACCGACGCGATGGAGGTCGGCACCTTCCGGCCCAAGATGGTTGAGGGAGCGGTCCTGAGCGCCGGCGAAGTCGGCTACATCGCCACCGGCCTGAAAACCGTGGTCGATTGCCAGGTCGGCGACACCATCACCCTGAACGAGCGCAAATCGAGCGAGCCGCTGGCGCCCTTCAAGCCGGCCAAGCCGATGGTCTTCGCGGGCCTGTACCCGGTGGACTCGAACGACTACGGCGAGCTGCGCGAGTCGCTTGACAAGCTGAAGCTGAACGACGCGGCGCTCTCGTACGAGCCGGAGACCTCAGCGGCGCTGGGCTTCGGCTTCCGGGCCGGCTTCCTGGGCCTGCTGCACATGGACATCGTGCAGGAGCGGCTGGAGCGCGAGTACAAGATCGACCTGCTGGTGACAGCGCCGAGCGTGGAGTACCAGGTGCTCAAGACCAACGGCGACATCATCGTGATCGACAACCCCTCGGAGCTGCCGGACGTCGGCCTGATCGAAGAGATCGAAGAGCCGGTGATGGAGATCAGCGTCGTTGTGCCGTCGCGCTACATCGGCGTCGTGATGGAGCTGGTGACCGGCAAGCGCGGCACCTTCATCAGCATGGACTACCTCGACAAAGAGCGGGTCGTCTTGAAGTACGAGATCCCGCTGGCAGAGATCGTGATCGACTTCTATGACACGCTGAAATCGCGGACCCAGGGCTACGCCTCGCTGGACTACCACCTGAGCGGCTACCGGGTGGCGGACCTGGTCAAGCTCGACGTGCTGGTCAACACTGTGCCGGTGGACGCGCTGTCGATGATCACCCACCGCCTGAACGCCCAGCGCCAGGGCCGGCAGCTGGTCGAGAAATTGCAGAAGCTCATCCCGCGCCAGATGTTCGAGGTGCCGGTGCAGGCGGCGGTCGGCTCCAAAGTCATCGCCCGCGAGACCATCAAGGCCATCCGCAAGGACGTGCTCTCGAAGTGCTACGGCGGCGACATCAGCCGCAAGCGCAAGCTGCTGGAGAAGCAGAAAGAGGGCAAGAAGCGCATGAAGATGGTCGGCAACGTCGAAATCCCGCAGGATGCGTTCATGGCGGTGCTGCGGCTGGAGGATTGACGTTTTTAGGGATCAGGGGCCAGGGGTCAGGCCGGACTGCATGGCGGCGGGCGCAGCCCAGTTGATGAGGCGCCTCGAAGCTTCAGGCAATCGGCAACAGCGACACGCCGGCCCTGATCCCTGATCCCTGATCCCTGATCCCTGATCCCTGATCCCTGATCCCTGATCCCTGATCCCTGATCCCATGATTGTTGCCCCAATGGACAAACCCGGCCGATCCTCGTACAATGGCGGCGGCGGCGCTGCCGGAAGCTTGCGGGCTTCGCAGCGCCATCATCGTAAGCAGGAGGAAACCCATCCATGAACGTCGCTGAACTGCCGACGCTGTTCGCGCCGCTGCCGCAGCGGATCGCCCGGCTGTACGAGCTGGCCTACAATCTGTGGTGGAGCTGGCACCCGGAGGCGCAGGCGCTGTACGCCGCGATCGATGGCACGTTGTGGGAGCGCTCGGGCCACAACCCGGTCAAATTCATCCGCGAAGTCTCGCTGTCGAGCCTGGAGGCCAAGGCGGCCGACCCCGTCTTCCTGGCGCAGTACGACAAAGTGCTGATCGAATTCGACATCTACATGCGCGACGAGCAGACCTGGTTCAACCGCGCCCACCCCGAGCGCAAGGGCCAGATCATCGCCTACTTCTCGGCCGAATTCGGCATCCACGAGTCGCTGCCGATCTACTCGGGCGGCCTGGGCATCCTGTCCGGCGACCACTGCAAAGAGGCGAGCGACCTCGGCCTGCCGTTCGTGGGCGTCGGCTTCCTCTACCCGCAGGGCTACTTCCGCCAGTTCATCAACAGCCAGGGCACGCAGGAGGCGCTGTACGAGCGGCTCAACTTCTCGGAGCTGCCGGCGGTGCTGGCGCGCAACGCGAACGGCCAGGAGCTGCGGATCAGCGTGGACCTGCCGGGGCGCAGCGTGTACGCCAAGATCTGGCGCTTCATGGTCGGGCGCATCCAGCTGCTGCTGATGGACACCGACGTCGAGGAGAACGCGCCGGGCGACCGCGAGCTGTCGGCGCGGCTCTACGGCGGCGACCAATCGCTGCGGATCGCCCAGGAGATCGTGCTTGGGATCGGCGGCGTGCGGGCGCTGCGGGCGCTGGGGCTGGAGCCCTCGGCCTGGCACATGAACGAAGGCCACTCGGCCTTCCTGGGCCTGGAGCTGCTGCGCGAGCGCGTCCAGCGCGGCGAGAACATCGAGCAGGCGGCGGCCGAGATCCGCAAGCGGGCGCTGTTCACCACCCACACGCCCGTCCCCGCCGGCAACGACGCCTTCCCGCTCGATCTGATGGACCAGTTCTTCCACAACTACTGGCCGCAGCTGGGCATCGACCGCGACACCTTCATGGGGATCGCGCTCCAGCAGCAGTCGTGGGGGCCGACCTTCAGCATGACGGTGCTGGCGCTCAAGCTGTCGGCCTACCACAACGGCGTCAGCGAGCTGCATGGCAAAGTGGCGCGCCAGATGTGGCAGTGGCTGTGGCCCGACAAAGCCGAGGATGAGGTGCCGATCGACTACGTGACCAACGGCATCCACACCTTCACCTGGCTGGCGCCGACCATGGGCGCGATGTTCGACGCGGTGCTCGGCCCCGGCTGGCGCGAGCGGCTGGACGAGCCGGCGACCTGGGAGCGGATCGGCTCCATGCCCGACGAAGTGCTTTGGTCAGTCCACAACGGGCTCAAGCAGGACTTGGCGCGCTTCGTGCGCGAGCGGGCCTGGCAGCGCCAGCGGCGGCTGGGCACCCACAAAGATGAGGCGATCAGCGGCGATCTCAATCCCCAGGCGCTGATCATCGGTTTCGCGCGGCGCTTCGCCACCTACAAGCGGGCCACGCTGATCTTCCGCGACCTGCCGCGGCTCAAGAAGCTGCTCCACGACGCCGACCGGCCGGTCCAGATCATTTTCGCCGGCAAGGCCCATCCCGCCGATGAGCCTGGCAAATCGTTTATCCGCGATGTCTACAATCTGGCCCGTGACCCGGAGCTGAAGGGCAAAGTGTTCTTCGTCGAGGAGTACGACATCAACGTCGGCCGCCACCTTGTGCAGAGCGTCGATGTCTGGCTGAACAACCCGCGCCGCCCGCTCGAGGCCTCGGGCACCAGCGGCGAGAAGGCCGCCCTCAACGGCGTGCCGAACCTGAGCGTGCTTGACGGCTGGTGGCGCGAAGCCTACAACGGCAAAAACGGCTGGGCGATCGGCCGCGAGGAGGCCTACGACGACCTGGAGCAGCAAGATGTCGACGACGCAGAGTCGCTTTACTCGCTGCTGGAGACCGACGTGATCCCGCGCTTCTTCGAGCGCGGCGCCGACAATCTGCCCCACGGCTGGATCGAAGTGATGAAGCAGGCCATCCAGACCTGCGCGCCCCAGTTCAGCTTCCGCCGCATGCTCAAGGAGTATGTCGAGAAATACTACCTGCCGGCGATGCAGTAGCCGCCCGGCGCCGGCGCGCCGGCCCGGATAGCTTGCCACGACGCGACCCCGCTTCCAGCGAGCGGGGTCGCGTTGCCGTTTCGGGGATCCCGGCGGCTTAGCCTGGCGGTTCGTCGTGCGCCGCCCGGGCCTGGTTCGCGGCGAAGCGGATGAGCTGATGGGCGTCGCCGGCCAGCTGCTCCAGCAGGGCGGCGGACGCGGCGGGATTGCGGGCGACGGCGTAGCGGTGGAGCCAATGCGGGCTCGCCAGCGCTCGCTCCAGCCGATCCGGCGGGCATTGCGGATGGGCCAGCAGGCTGGCGAGGAGGCAGAGCGCGTCCCAGCCGCGTCCCAAGTGCTCGTCGAACAGGCGCCAGATCCACTCGCGGCGGCGCTCCGGGCCGAGCCGGGGATTGCGGACGGCCTCCCACGGCTCCAGTCGCTCGATCGTGCGGGCGAACAGCTCGTCGGCGGCGCCGGGATTGTAGGCCACGTCGCGGGCGAATGGGTAGCGGCTGCCCTCGCGATAGTCCGCCAGCCGCTCCAACACATCGGCGGGCGCGGCGGGGTTGCAGGCGACGGCATGGCGGACGATCAGCTGCGGATCCGCCGCCAGGGCGCGCAAAAGGTCGGGCGGCGCCGCAGGATCGCCGGCAGCGACGAGGCGGATGTGGAAGTCGGGATGGGCTGCGTGGCGGGCGACATCCTCGGCGGCGAGCGGCGGCGCGCCGGGCGGACGGGCGGGTTCGGGCTTGCCGGCGTGCTGGCTGCCCGTGTTCGCTCGGCCGCTGCGCTGCGC
>DASWWB010000779.1:0-7566 GCA_036406115.1 Herpetosiphonaceae bacterium | reverse complement strand
GGGCGGCCGGATGCGCATCCGGCCGCCCCGCGCCGTCGTCCCACCGACAATCGATTGCGAGGAGCGCCATGAGTTCGATTTTGATCGTGGAGGATGACGCCAGCATCCGGGTGTTTCTGGCGACGGCGCTGCGGCGCTGGGGCTACGCCGCCAGGACGGTCGCCAGCGCCGCAGCCGCCGAGGCCGCCCTGCGCCAGGAGCCCTGCTGCGGGCTGATGCTCGATCTCCAGCTGGCCGACGAAAGCGGCTATGTCCTGGCGCTGCGGCTGCGCCAATCCGGCCTGGGGCTGCCGATCGTGCTGATCAGCGGCCATGCCGACCAGCCGTTCGGGCCGCTGATGAAAGCGCTCGATGTGGCGGCTTTCCTGCCCAAGCCCTTCGAGCTGGCCGCGCTGGAGCGGACCGTCGCCGCAGCGTTCGGCGCCCCGGCGCCGGCCCGCCCCGCCTAGTCCGCGCTGTTGCTCAGTGCGCGCCGGCGCAGGATCATCGGGATGCCGGTCGCGGCGCGCAGGGTGATCGCCAGGCGGGGCCGCACCTCGTGGCCGGGCAGCAGCTCCAACCCGTGGCGGCCGGCGACCAGCGCCAGCAGCAGCGTTCCCTCCATCTCGGCCAAATTGTTGCCGATGCACTTGCGCGGCCCGGCGCCGAACGGCATGAACGCCAGCGGGTGGCGCGCCTCGGCCGCGCCCTGGGCGAAGCGGTCGGGATCGAAGCGCTCCGGCTCGCGCCACAGCGCCGGGTGGCGGTGGATGTTGGCGATGCTGACGATCAGCCGCGCGCCGGCGGGGATGCGGAAGCCGCCCAGGTCCGTGTCGGCGAGCGCGCGGCGCGGCCCGGCGATCGGCGCCGCCGGATACAGGCGCATCGCCTCGCGGAAGACCTGCTGGGCGTAGGGCAGGTTCGGCAGATCGTCGACGGTTGGCAGCCGGCCGCCGAGCACCCGGTCCGACTCCTCGTGCAGGCGCGCGAGCGCCGCCGGGTGCTGGCTGAGCGCGTAGCAGGCGAAGGCCAGCGTGCCGGCGGTCGTTTCGTGGCCGGCGGCGAAAATCGTCAGCACCTCGTCGCGGATCTGCTGGTCGCTCATTTGCTCGTCGGTGTCGGCGTCGCGGGCGTCGAGCAGCATATCGAGCAGGTCGCCCGGCCGCTCGGCCATGGCCCGGCGCTCGCGGATCAGGCCGAAGATAATCTCGTCGAGGGTGGCTTTGGCCTTGGCGAAGGCCCGGTTGCGCCGCGTCGGCCAGGCGGCGGGGGCGCTGAGCGGGTTGAAAATCCGGTGGTTGGCGTATTCGGTGGCGACGGCCACCGCCGGGGCGATCCTGCCGACCTCGCTCAGCACATCGGCGCTGAACATAGTCTGCATGATGATATCGAGCGTGACTTCCATCATTTCGACGCTCATATCAAGCGGGGCGCCCGCCGGCCGCGCCGCCCAGCGGCCCAGCATGCGCTCCCCCGCCGCCGTCATTTTGTCGCCCATGGCGGCCAGTCGCTTGTGATGAAACATCGGCTGCATCATGCGGCGTTGCGCGAGCCACGAATCGGGGTCCGGGTTGGCGATCAGGCCCTTGCCGACCACCACGCCGAGGCCGCCGCTGCCGCCGGCTTTGGGGAACTCGCGCTGGCGCCTGACCAGCACCTCCTGGGCCAGCTCCGGGTGCGAGAGCACGTAGACCGTGCGCGGGCCGACCCGGTAGCGGATCAGATCGCCGTAGCGCGGGAAATCGTCGGCCATGGTCGCGAGCAGATCGCCGGTGAATTCGGGCAGGCTGCCGAGCAGCAGGCGTCCGCGCGGGCCGGGAGCGTCCGGCGCGGCGATGGCGGGGGCGGCGTGGGTCATCTGGCCCTCCAAGCTATACGATCGGATAGCAATTGACGGGTACTATACAGCCGGATACCATGCCAGTCAAGAGACGGGAGCCACGCGAGGCTGGCGAGATGGATCGACAAAAACCACGGGGCCGCCAGTCCGATGCCACGGCGCAGCGGACGCGGCAGCAGATTGTCGCCAGCGCGCGGACGCTGTTCGCGGCGCGGGGGTTCGCGGCGGTCAGCTTGCGCGAGATCGCCGAGCACGCCGGCGTCACCCACGGGCTGCTGCGCCACCATGTCGGCGCCAAAGAGGATCTGTGGCGCGCTGTGATCGACGCCACGGTCCAAGACTATCTGGCCGTGATCCTGCCGCTGATCGACGCCGCCGCGACGGAGGCAGGCGCCGCGCTGCCGGCGGTCAAAGCCGTTTCGCGGGCGGTGGTGGTGATGAGCGGGCGCTATCCTGAGGTGGCGCGCCTGCTGATGCACGAGAGCGTCGAGGGCGGGCCGCGCCTCGATTATTTCATCGCCCAGATCGCTCCGCTCCGCGCCCTGGTCACGCCGCTGCTGGACGCGGTGCAGCGCGGCGGCGGGCTGGCCCATTTCACCCACGACACCTTTTTGCTCGCCCTGCTGATGCTCGGCGCGATGCCGTTCGCCCTGGCCGCCTTCTCGCGCGCGCTTTCCGGCGCCGATCTGCGCGCGGCGGCGGAGATCGAGCGCCACGCCGACCTGGTGATCGCCGCGCTGTTCGCCGGCGACGGGGGTTGACGGGGCGGCGCGCCTCGCGTATCGTGGCGGCGCCCGCTCTGGGCGCCGCGCCCGCCGGGCGCTGCTTGTGTGCGCAGGAGGCATGGCGATGACCGAATCCCCCGCCCCGTTCCAGTTCCTCAATCCGCCCGCGCTGCCCCGGCCTTTCGGCTACACCCATGCGGTGATCGCCCCAGCCGGCCGCACGGTCTATCTCTCCGGCCAGGTGGCGCTCGACGCCGGCGGCCAGCTCGTCGGGCCGGACGACCTCGAGGCCCAGACGATCCAGGTGTTTGAAAATCTCCGGGGCGGGCTGGAGGCCGCCGGCGCCAGCTTCGCCCAGGTTGTGAAATTCACCTATTTCCTGCTCGATATCAGCCAGATCCCCGTGGTGCGCGCGGTGCGCGACCGCTATGTCGACACCAGCAGGCCGCCGGCCAGCAGCGCGGTCGAGGTGCGGCGCCTGTTCCGCGATGATCTGCTGATCGAGATCGAGGCGATCGCCGTGCTGCCGGAGTAGCGGGGGAGGAGATCAATCCGCCGCCGCTGAATCACGATCCGCCGGGGCCGGGAGCGCGTGGCGCCGCCGCAGCGCCGGCGCAGGAGGACCACGATGGCTGATGGCCGGAACGGCGCGCCGCTTCCGTACGAAGCGGCGCCGACGCGCGAGAACGCATCCTATCCCAGTCCGCCGCCGGTGACGGTCCGGCCGCGCTCCGCGCTGCTGGCGGCGCTGGCGGCGCTCCATCTGGCGGCGGGCGGCGGATTATTTCTCTTGGGGCTTTTCTACTTGCTGGTGCCGTCAGGGCCCCTGGCCGCCATGGCGCTTGTCATTGTGATGCCCCCGGCGGTGGTGGTGATGCTGCTGGGCTGGGGCCTGTGGCGGCGGGAGAACTGGGCGCGCTGGCTGGCGACGGCGCTCCACGGCCTCAACGCCGCCGGAGGGCTGGCGCTCTGGTTGGTGACGGGCTCCAACCGCCCGACCAATCTGGTCGGTATCGCCCTCGAGCCCCTCCTCGGACCGCTGGTGCTGAATACCGTATCCGGGCCGGCCTTCAGCCGAGGGCAAACCGCCATTCAGGTGGCTGGGATCCTGATCAGCGTTCTTGTGGTGGCTGTTGTTCATCTGCCCGAGGTGCGGGCCGCCTGCCGCCCCCCAGCCGCCCGATCCTGAGCGCGCACGCCCGGCTGGCGCTGGTTTCGGCAGGGCGGGCGTGCGCTGGTCGCATGGAGATTGATTGATGCTCCCGAACGCGAAAGCGGCGTTGCCGCGCACGTCGCCTGAACAACAAGGCGTGTCTTCGGCCGCGATTCTGCGGTTTGTCGAGGCCTTGGATAGCCGGATCGACGAGCCGCATAGTTTGATGCTGCTTCGGCACGGCAGCGTGATCGCCGAGGGCTGGTGGGCGCCGTACCGCCGCGACGATCCCCATCAGCTGTTTTCGCTGAGCAAGAGTTTCACCGCTACCGCCGCCGGTCTGGCGATGGCCGAAGGCCGGTTTTCCATCGATGATCCGGTGATTTCTTTCTTTCCTGATGAGATTCCCGCCGATCCTGGCGATTTCCTGGCGGCGCTGAGCGTCCGGCACCTGCTGACGATGGCGACGGGACAGGCCGAAGACGCATGGTCGGCGATGCTCGCCCGCTCGGACGGCGATTGGATCAGGGCGTTTTTTAGCGTTCCCCCGGTCGCCGCGCCGGGCAGCCGCTTCGCCTACAGCACCGGGGCGACCCACATGCTGGCGGCGATCGTCCAGCAAACAACCGGGATGAAGCTCCGCCAATATTTGGCGCCGCGGCTGTTCGAGCCGCTGGGAATTGAGCGCGCGTCCTGGGAAGAATCGCCGCAAGGGATCGCGCTTGGCGGCATCGGGCTGAGCCTTGCGACGGAAGACGTGGCGCGCTTCGGCCAGCTGTATGTGCAACAAGGACAATGGCAGGGGCGCCAGCTCGTGCCGCAAGCCTGGGTCGAGCAAGCGACGGCGGCTCAGATCGCGAATGGCGGCGCTGACGACGGCGATTGGACGCAGGGCTACGGCTATCAGTTCTGGCGCTGCCGCCACGGCGCGTATCGCGGCGATGGCGTGTTCGGGCAATATTGCGTCGTCATGCCGGAGCAGGACGCGGTGCTTGTCATCACCGGCGGCATGGATGTGTTTGAGATGCAGCAGCCGCTGAATCTGGTCTGGGATCTGCTGCTGCCGGCGATGGGCGGCGCGCCGCTGGCCGAGGATGCGGTATCCCAGCGGCGCTTGGCCGAAAAACTCGCCGATCTTCGCCTTCAACCGGTGCGAGGCGGCGCGGATTCGCCAATTATGGCCCACATTTCGGGCCGCTCCTATCGCGTCGATCCCAATGAGCTGAATATCGAGTCGATTAGGCTGGATGTCGCCGAGACCGGCTGGGCGTTCACCGCTAGGACGGCGGCGGGCGAGGAGTCCATCCCCTGCGGCCATGGCGCGTGGGCGGCGGGACAGACCGCGCTGTTCCGTCAGACTGCGCCGGGGCCTGCGCCGATCGCCGCCGCCGGCGCCTGGACCGCCGACGACACCTTCACGATGATTGTGCGGCTGCTGGAAACGCCGTTTTATCACACCGTGACGCATCATTTCATCGGCGACGAGCTGCTGGTCACGATGCAGATCAATGTGTCGCTGGAATCGATGAATCCGCTGCTGCTGACGGCGCGCCGCGCGGACAGCTGATCCGGCGGCGGCGGAAACTGGCGCTTCCGCCGCCGCGGCTGGCGGGCTAGGCGCCGGGCGCCGGCTGCTGATCGGTGCGCAGGCGGATCGCCAGCCGCTGGTAGCGGTCGGCGGCCACATCGAACTCGACAGCGCCCCGGCTATCGACCGTGCCGCTGGCGATCGGCTGGCCGTCGCCCAGCAATTCCAGGGTGACGCCGGCGTCGAGCGGCGTGTCGTCGGACTGAATCAGGTGAACGGTGATCATCTGGTTGCTCCTTGCGCTTGGCGGCGGGCCGCTAGGGCGTGCGATCGACAAAGGCCGTGGCGGTGTTATCGGACAGGGTCCCGATCAGCTCGATCGACCCGCCGGCGAACTGGCGGTAGATCAGGCGCCCGGTGGCCTGGCCGGAGGGGTCGGTCGGAATGTTGGTCAGGGTCGGGAAGGCTTTGTCCGTCACCGTGAGCGGCGCCGACCAGGGGCCGGGCCAGGATTCGGCGCGGGTGGCCTGGTTGAAGAAGCTGACCGCGTAGCGCGCGACGGCGCCGCGCACCCAGCGGCCCTGGGGCGCCTCGGCGGTCCAGCGCTGCGGATCGTAGCCGAGGCTGCCGGCCGGCGGCTTGAGGTGATAGGCGGGGAACTTGCGGTCCGACAGCTTGGCGTTCTGGAGCTGGGCGGCGGTGCTGGCGCCGACCCAGGCGATGGTCCAGCTGTGATCGTTGAGATCGGGGATGCTGTTGCGGGCCAGCACGGTGCTGCCGGCGGGCACGAACAGCGGCGAGAAATTGCGGGTCCGGCGCCAATCGCTGGCGTTGGCCACATCGTCGAGCTTGGGGATCAGATTGAGGGCGGCGGCCTCCTGGGGCCGCTTGCCGTGGCGAAACGCCGCGTAGACCTCATCGGCGGAGGCCTGGACGGCCCGGCGCGCCATGCGGAGATTGGCGGCGTTGACGGTCTCGAAATACATCTTGTCGCCGAAGGACACCCAGGATTCGCCGAGCCGGTTGCGCACGAACAGGCCGAAGTAATTGTCCTCGTCGTGCATGTAGCGGGAGAGATACGACCCGAGCACGCTGGGCGTGATCGCATTGTACAGATCCTTGCGCGGCGTGCGCAGGTGGCCGGCGGCGAACAGGTCGGTCAGGAAGTGATCGGCGAAGGCGTTCATGGCGTAGGCCAGCTCAAGCTGGCGGTCGCGGGCCGGGCCGGCGGGCTTGAGCCGCGCCTGGAGCGCCAGATTGACCGCCGCCTGGTGGCCGGCGGCGTACGCTTTGACCGCGTGGGTGCCGAAGTGGTCCCAGTTGTCGGCGGCCAGCTTGAGGTAGCGGCCCAGCGGGTAGAAATCCGAGATCGCGCTGCCGCCGCCGGTGATGCGATTCCACTGGCCCGAGAGCGTGTCGCCGAGCCGGGCGTAGACCTCCGAGGGATGCTGGCCGGCGGCCAGCGCCGCGTTGACCTGATCGATCTCGATTTGCATCACCTTGAGGATCTGGAGCGCTTCGCTGCGGGCGGACTCGGCTTTGGCCAGCGAGTCGAAGGCGCGGGTGAAGCGGTCCGGCGGGCGGGGATCGTCGGCGATCGGCTCGCCGGGCAGGCCGTAGAAATCGCCGCCCAGCGCGACAATCTGGCCGTAGGTCAGGCTGAGGCCGTTGGGCAGGGCGAGCGGGCGGGCGCTGGCGCGCACCGGCGCGTCGTTGAACATCAGCGTAATGCCGTCGCCGAGCGCGGTGTGCTCGCCGCCCTCGAACTGCGGCAGCGGATCGGCGCCTTTGGGAGCCGGGGCGGCGTGTTCCTCGGGCAGCGGGATGGAGGCCTCGGCGGCGACGGGCAGCAGCAGCACGACCGGGTCCGGCCCCGGCTTGAGCGCCGCGCCGTCGGCGCTGACCAGCTCATCGATCGTGGCCAGGGCGAGCTGATCGGCCTCGTGGGCCGCTGCGAGCAGGGCGGCGGGCTCGACGGCCGCCGGTGCGGGTGACAAACGATCCATCGCAAGCTCCTTTCATGCAATCAGGCGGACAGGGGAGGCGGCTGGAGCCCCACCGAGCAGACCAGCCCGGCGGGACTGGCGGCGAGGCCGACCATGCCGTGCAGGTTGGCGCCGCCGGGGCGCTCCGCCAGTGGCTGGCTGGCGGCGGCGTAGAGGCTGAAATCGGCGCCGAGCTGCCTGGCGAGGCCGAGCAGCGCGCGGCGGGCCTGGCGGTTGCCGTCGAACAGCTCGGCGGCGAAGGCGAACAGGGTCACGAGGGGCGGCGCGCCGGGCGCCACCCGCAGGCTGGCGCCGAGCGTCAGCCCGCCCGGGACCGCCGCGCGGGGGCGGCCGGC
>DASWWB010000778.1:0-13554 GCA_036406115.1 Herpetosiphonaceae bacterium | reverse complement strand
GAGCGGCTCGCGCTGCTGGTCCGCCAGACGGGCGCGGCGATCCATGAGCAGACGCCAGCGCTGGCGCAGATCGCGGTCTCGATCCAGCGGATCCACCAGCAGTCAACCCAGGGACTGGCCGCGGCAACCGAGCAGGCCGCCGCTGTCCAGACCATGACCGCTGGCACAGCGAATATCGCATCCCAGATTCGGCTCATTTCCACCAGCAATCGGCAGCATGCGGCGACGGCGCAGCGTCTGCTGCTCACGACAGCGACCATGCAGAGCACCGCAGAGCAGCTTGCGCAGGAGCTTCTGGCCTCTCAGGAAAGCCTCCGCCAGACTCGGGAGGCAGCGCGGGCGCTTGGGTTGGCGGTCGAACGCGCTGCCGACTAGCGGGCGCGGCGTCGCTGACACAGTAGATAAGGATGGGTCCATGGAGCCGACAGATGCCTATGCTGGCAAGGGCGTTTTTACCACAGACAGCCGTTTGGTCATCCAGCTCTGGGATGCCGGGCTTACCCGAATGACCGGTATCGCGGCGGCGAGCGCCTGCGGGCGGCACCTGACGGCCGTGGTCCCCGACCTTGAGGCCCGCGGCCTGCTGGACCGGTTTGCGCGTGCGCTGACCCATGGGACTGTGGAGCTGCTGGCCCCCGCCTTGCACCAGTATCTTATTCCGTGCGCTCCGCAGGAATCGGCCTCCGCTGGCGCGGTGATGCGCCAGCGGGTCATGATCGCGCCGCTGCGCGAGGAGACACGCATTGTCGGCGTGCTCGTCACGCTGGAAGATGTGGCATGGCGGCGGGCGCATCCCGACGGACCGCGCGATGCGGATGCGGCGGACACCCTCTACGAGGCGCTGGGCGCTGAGGATTGGCGGCGCCGGCGCGCGGCTGTTGCCGGGCTCATCGCCCAGGATAGCCCGGATATGATCGCCCACCTCCTGCGGAGTATCCGCACGATGCATCATAGCCCGAGCGTCTTGAACAGCGCGCTTCAGGTGCTCGCGCAGACTGCAGTGGATGTGGTGCCGGCGTTGGCGGAGCTGCTGGGCGATCCCGATCCCGATCTTCGCGTCTACGCCATCTTAGCGCTCAGCGACCATCCTGATCCGCGAACGGACGCCGCGCTCCTGGTCGCCCTTCACGACGGCGATATGAATGTCCGCTTCCATGCCATCGATGCGCTGGGGAAGCTCCGCGTGGCGGCGGCGATCGAGCCGCTGCTTGCGCTTGCGGAAACCCGCGAGTTCTTCCTCGCGTTTCCGGCGCTCGATGCCTTGCGCCGCATCGATGATGGCATCGTGCTGCCGCGGCTGCTGCCGCTGCTCGCCGATCCGCTGCTTCAGGTGCCGGTGATTGACATGCTTGGCGCGCATGCGGACCCTGCGGCGGCGCTCCTGCTTGCCGACGTGCTGCGTCAGCCGACGCCGAATGCGTCCGCGGCGGTTGCGGCCCTGGCCGCCCTCCAGCAGCGGTTCGCCCCGCTGCCTGGCGTGGCCGCGCGATTGCTCGACGAACTGCGCCGCGCATGGTCGCCCAGTGCCACCGCCCAGGTCATTGCTGTGCTGGAGCAGGGGCCGCCAGCGCAGCTTGCGGCTGCGGTCCGGGTACTCGGCTGGCTGGACGATCCCGCGGCCGATCATGCCCTGCTGACCGTGATCACGCATTCGGAACTCCAAGGATCGGTCATCGAGGCCCTGGCGCGCCATAGCGCCCGCACGCTTCCGCTGCTGCTCGCGCTGTTTGCGTCGGATGACGCGGAGCGCCGCTTGGCGGCCGCTGTGGCCGCCGGCCGCATCGGCTCCGCGCAGGCGGTCCCCGCGCTTATCACCGCCCTCTCCGATGAGCCGGAGGTCGCCATCGCCGCCGCGCGAGCGCTGGCCCAGGTTGGCGACCGGCGCGCGTTTGACGCACTGATCGCCCTGCTCGACGCCGACGATACCGCGCTGCGCCACGCGGCGATCGCAGCGATCAACTCGCTCGGTCATGATGATACGAGCGCCCGGATTGGTGTCTTGCTGCAGGATCCGAATCCCATGTTGCGCGAATCCGCCGTGAGGATCGCTGGCTATTTCGGATTTGCGCAGCATGGCGAGGCGCTGCTGCGGGCCGCAGCCGATCCCGATGAGCAGGTTCGGCAAGCTGCCGTCGAGCATCTGCCCTATCTTGACGACGCCAGGGCCGTGCCGGTCGTGCTCGCGGCGTTGCAGCGCGACACCGCCAAGGTCCGCGCGGTCGCCGCCCGGGCGCTGGCGCACGCCGACCCTGAGCAGGCTGCTCCCGCCCTGACGCAGGCGCTTGCCGATACGGATGCCTGGGTCCGCTATTTCGCCCTGGAAGCCCTTGGGCGCCACCAGTGGGCGCCTGCAACTGAAGCTATCGCCGCCTGCATTGAGGCTGACCCGGCCTATCACGTCCGATTGGCGGGACTCAAGGCGCTGGGGCTGATCGGCGGCGCGGCCGCCAGCCAAGCGCTGCTCCAGTATGCGCAAGAGGCGCCGGGGCCAATCTCCCAGGCCGCCGTAGAGGCGCTGGCAACCGCGCCGTCAGATGCGGCGCTGCCCGTGCTGATTGCAGCCGTGCGCTCGCCAGATCCGGAGCGCCGCTGCGCCGCGCTCCAGGCGTTGGCCCCCTATCCGCGCGACGAGGTCGTGCAGGTTATCCAATGGGCGGTGGCGAGCGACGCCGAGCCGTCCGTGCGGCAGGCCGGGGTGCGCACGCTGGCCGCCTACCAGACGCCGGCGGCGATCGACGCCTTAGTCGGCCTGCTGATTGATCCGGAGCGGCGCCCCCTGGTTATCGATGCCCTCGCGCGACTGCCGGCCGCTGCGATCCCGCAGCTTGGTATGAAGGTTGCTCATCCGCACCCCATTGTCCGCCGCGCGATTATCGAGGTATTCACCCGGCTCTCCCATCCCATCGCCGCGAGTCATCTGGTAGCAGCCCTAGACGATCCTGATCCGACGGTGCGCAGCGCCGCCATCAGGGCGGTCAGTCTCTTGGGAACTGTCGCTGCCCGCCCGCGGCTTGGCGAGCTGGCGGCCGCGGATCCCGACGCGGCGGTCCGCCGGGCCGCTCAGCGCGCCCTAGGCATCGAGTGAGGACGTGTGCATTCTGACAGTCTGAGTTTGCCTGAGGCAACGTTCCGGCTTATGCGCGATATGATTCATCAGCATACGGGCATGCTCTATGATGACGCCAAGCGCGACATTCTCGCCAGCAAGCTCTCGTCGCGGGTGATCACCCTTGGGTTCGGCTCGTTTCTCGACTACTACTATCTGCTCAAATATGACGATACCGCCCATCAGGAGTGGGAGCACGTTATTAATGCGCTGTCGGTGCAAGAAACGTTTTTCTGGCGCGAGATAGCGCAAGTTCAGGCCGTTGTTAATACGATTGTGCCGCTGCTGGCGCGGACTGGCGTCACCCCGATCCGCATCTGGAGCGCGGCGTGCGCCACCGGCGAAGAGCCGCTGACGATCGCTATGGCGCTCCACGAAGCCAGGCTCTTTGATCGGTTCGATATACAGCTGTATGCGAGCGATGCGAGCAGCGCCGCGATCGCGCAGGCGGAGCGGGGATTGTATCGCGAGCGGTCCTTTCGCATAACGCCTCCTGCGATCAGAGATGCGTACTTCGCGCCTGAGCGCGGCTATTGGCGCATCGATTCAGCCATTCACAAGCGCGTGTCCTGGGCCGTGGCGAATATGATCAACGCTGATGATATCGCGCGATTCCGCGGCTCATCGATCATTTTTTGCCGGAATGCTTTTATCTACTTTAGCGATGCGATGGTGAAGCGGGCGGCCGGACTCTTCTGGCACCTCATGGGGAGCCAGGGGTACCTATGCCTGGGATCAGCGGAATCGTTGATCCGGCTGGCAACTGATTTCGAGCTCGCGGAAATTGACAATGCCTTCGTGTATGTGAAACGATCAGCGTCGTAGCGCGCACGAGCGGTGTGAATCATAGAGGAGCGGCTGTGGCTGAACAACTTATTCGCGTGCTCGTCGTTGACGACTCTGCCTATATCCGGAAGGTCGTCAAGCAGATGTTGTCACGCAGCCCGTTTATCGAGGTCGTCGGAATCGCGCGCGACGGGGCTGAAGCCCTTGAGCTGGCGGCGGCGCTCCAGCCAGATGTCATCACGCTTGATTTGATGATGAGCGGCATGGATGGCCTGGCCTTTATTCGGCAGCAAATGACCGTGCGGCCGATTCCCATCGTGGTGGTGAGTATTGCGAATGAAGGGAGCGAGGCGGCGCTTGATGCCCTTGAGGCAGGCGCTGTCGATTTTGTCCAAAAGCCGACGGCGCTTGCGACCGAGAAAATCTACGAGCTCAGCACCGCCCTCATTGAGAAAGTGAAGGCGGCTGCGGGCGCGACGATGGCGCCGGCCCGTCCATCGGTTGCCCCCCTGGCCGCGCCCGCAGCCCCAGCGCGGGCCATGGGCGCGGCCAGAGCGGACATTGTGGTGATTGGGGTCTCAACCGGCGGACCGCAGGCCCTCAAGTACCTTATCCCCCAATTGCCTGGGACGTTTCCTGTTCCCATCCTCATCGTCATGCACATGCCGATTGGGTATACTGAGCTGTATGCGCGCAAACTTAACGACCAGTCGGCCTTAACCGTGGCCGAGGCGGCGGACGGGGACCGGCTTTCGGCAGGCGGCGTGCTGCTGGCGCCCGGCGGCCAACATCTGCTGCTGCGGCGCGCGCCCGATGGCGGGCCTGTCGTCCAGCTGACGGCCCGCCCGATCGATGCGCCGTATCGCCCCTCGGTCGATATGCTGTTCCGCTCGGCGGCGGAAGTGTATGGCGACCGGGTCTTGGGCCTTGTGCTGACCGGCATGGGATCCGACGGCCAGCAGGGAGCCGCCTGGATCAAGGCGAAAGGCGGCCTGGTCTGGACGGAGGCCGAAGCGAGCTGTGTTATCTATGGCATGCCCCGCGCTGTCGATGAGGCGCTGCTGAGCGATCGGCAGATCCCGCTGACGGAGCTCGCGCAGGCCCTAATGGAGGTAGTGTGATGGCGACGATTCTTCTGGTCGATGACTCGAATTTCTCGCGCCGCATTTTGCGCAAGATGATTGAGCCCACCGGCCATTCCATTCGCGAGGCGTCCGATGGGTTGCATGCGCTTGAGCTGTATGCGCTTGAGCGACCGGACCTGGTCCTGCTGGATATGAATATGGAGGGCATGGCGGGGATGGACGTGCTGGCGAAATTACGCGAGATCGATCCCTCCGCCAGCATTGTGATCGCGTCGGCGGACATTCAGCAATCAACGCGCTCCATGACCCACGATCTCGGCGCGCGGGGCTTTATTGCCAAACCCTTTGTGGAAGAGCAGGTGCTCTCCATCATCAATTCCACCCTGATGGGAGCCTAGCCATGCTGCTCACTGCCCAGCAACACGATACGCTCACCGAGCTTATCAATATCGCCTGTTCGCGCACCGCCGCCTCACTGTCCGATCTGACCAGCCAGCGGGTGCTGCTTGACCATCCGCAGGTTGCGGTCGAGCCGAGCCATCAGCTGGCGCCCATCTTGTCCAGCTTTGTTACCGGGGATGTCGCAACCGTACACCAGACGTTCGCAGGCGCGTTGAGCGGCGACGCCTTGCTGTTGCTGGATTATCAGGGAGCGCTGCTGCTGGCGGATTTGCTCGCCGAGGGGCAGGCGACCGGCGTCGAGCTTGACGAGTCACGGCGCGAAGTGCTCATGGAAGTTGGCAATATCCTGCTCAACACCTGTCTCAGTATGTTTGGCGATGTCCTTGATTTGCATGTCGCGTTTTCCGTTCCGCGGTTGAAGCTGGAAGCGGTCCATGAGTTGGTTTCATCGCTGGTGCGTGACCGGGAAGAGCTGCGCTATGCGCTTGTGGTGTATACGGCATTCCGTCTCAGCGAAAGCACCGTCGGCGGATATATCGTGATCGTGCTGGGGGTGGCATCGCTTGATCGCCTGCTCCAAGGGTTAGATTCACTGGATTGAGCAACACTATGATGAGCCGCATAAACAATGCAACATTCCAATGGCTAAATGAGCTGGCGGATCACGGTATCATTATTACGGACAAACAATTTATCATACAAAGCTGGAATCGCTGGCTTGAGATTCACAGCGGCCTTGCCGCGAGCGATGTCTGTGGCTGCAATCTGCTTGAGCTTTTTCCCGAAATCACGACTCGCCACCTCGATGGGCGCTACCATCAAGCCGTGCAAGGCCAGGTTTCGGTTCTGGCGCAGCGGCTCCACCGCTATCTTCTGCCGTTTCCGCTCAAATCTCCGAAGCTGGGCATGCAGACCATGCAGCAGAGCGTTCGCATCGCTCCGCTCAAGGATCAGGATGAGATTATCGGCACGATTACGCTCATCGATGATGTGACGGAGCGGGTGTCACGGGAAGATGAGCTGAAGCATCAAATTGATGAGCTCAAAGAGCTGCAACAGATTATTCAAAACTCCGAGGCTCGCTACCGGGTGTTGGCGGAGCAATCCCTGGTTGGCGTGTATGTGATCGCTGATCAGCGCATACGGTACGCCAACGCCGCGCTCGCCCAGATTTTCGGCTACCAGCCTGCGGCATTGATCGCGCTCCCGAGCGTTTCCCCGCTGATCGATCCCGGCGACTGGGCGATGCTGAGCGCGCGGCTGCACCAGGGCCTCGGGCCCGATGCCGCGCCGCTGCATGTGCGGTTTCGCGGCCGGCATCGCGACGGCTCGCTGCGCTGGATTGAGATCTTTGGCGCGCGCGCTATCTATGATGGGCAGCCGGCCATCTTGGGCACCCTTCTCGATATTACCGAGCAAACCTATATCGAGGAGCGCCAGCTGCTGCTTGCAGAAGCGAGCGCGCTGCTGGCCTCGCCGCTCCACAACCAGGCCATGTTTACGCAGCTTGCGGAAGCGCTGGTGCCGCGGCTTGCCGATATTTGCAGCATTGAGCTTGGGAGCGAGATACCCTTGCGGCGCGTTGGCGGCGCCGTCAGCAGCCTTGACCAGCCGGCGGCTGTGGACCTCCGTCAGCTCGCGCCGCAGGCGCTGCCGACGGTGGCAAGCCACGTTCTGGCCACGGGCATGCAGTATCGTGTGTCAAATAGCAGCGCGAGCATGCTCTTTATGGCAGCGGACGGCGCCGAGCCCGCACCCGTGCTGCAGCACATTCCGATTGAACAGGCGCTTTTCCTGCCGCTGATGGTTCATGGGCAGCGCTTTGGCATGCTGACGCTTGCGACGCTGCCTGGCCACGCCTACGATCACGCATTTGACCACGAATTACTGACCGAACTTGCGCGCCGCATCGCCCTGGCGGCGGAAAACGCGCAGCTCTTCCAGCAGGCGCAGCAGGCATTGGAGATCCGCGATCAATTTTTATCGATCGCGGCCCACGAGCTGCGGACCCCGATGACAAGCTTGCTCGGCTATGCGCAGATTCTCCAGCGGCGGCTTCAATCCAGCAGCGCGCTGGCTGAGCGTGACCAGCGTGGCTTGGTAACTATCGCAGCCCAAGCCAATCGACTAAATGATCTCATCCAATCATTGTTTGATATCTCTCGGCTGCAAACCGGGCAATTTACCGTGCATAAGATAGCCCTTGATCTCGTTGAGCTTGTGCAGCGAATCGTGAATGAGAATAAAAATGCTATTGACACGCATACGCTGACATATGTTGGCGAGAAGGAAAAGCTTTTCGTCAACGGCGACGCGCTTCGTTTGGAGCAAGTTGTCCAGAATCTCATCCAAAATGCGTTTAAGTACAGCCAGAAGGGAAGCGGAGTGATCGTCTCCGTCGAGAAAAGAGCGCATGCCGTCTGTGTCATCGTGAAAGATCAAGGCGTTGGTATTCCACAGCAGGATCTGGATCACATTTTCACGCAATTCTATCGGGCGCAGCATCAACCGGAACAAGTCACCGGATTAGGCATCGGCCTGTTCGTCGTACAACAGTTGGTGGGCCTCCATGATGGGACTATCGAGGTGCAAAGCCGCGAGGGATTAGGCAGCACGTTTACCATCTGCCTGCCCATGATCGCCGCCCAAGAGGACATGGGCGCACGTAACCACGATAACCAGAGTGCCCTGGATGACGTGCAAGCGTTTCTCGGTGGCGCCGGCCAGGACTGAGGGCGCTGGGTGTAAGTGGTGGCGGTGCTGGCGCCGGGGACCGCTGGGCAATGGAGATTGACGATGCAATACTCGGGAATCCCGGCCTTGGCGTAGTGGCTGCACTTGGCCCCGCTATCATAGCGCATCGTCGGTGCCAGGATAGATTGCTACATCTGGCTGCGGCTCTGAGACATCCCCCAGATCGAGGGGAATCTGGGCGCCAACAAAATAGCCTTCGGGAACGATCTGCTCAAAGACCCTCTGAATGCGCTAAATTATGATGGCATGTTTGCTGGAAACCGGCGACATCTCGATGCTCGCAGCTTCGATCAGCTCAAGCCGCCGATTGCCAAACACACTGCTGTTGGCGGCGCCATACCGCCGTCCATCGCCCACTTCTCGGTGCCGGACTGTCCATGGGCGTCCGGGTACAAAGCGCATGCCCGCCTCGGTGTGCTTAAAGGCTCTGTGGGGCGAGCTGGGCGCGGAAGAGCACGCAGTCCGGAACCCATGGCGGCGAACCGGCGGATGGGGTGTGGCCAACCTCCCAGCTCAGGAGCAGGTTCATTGTTCGGATTGTTTCGAGGACCGCCTGCGCTCGATAGTGGGCGGCGTAGGTTCTGGCAATATGCTCGATCAGCGTTGTGCGCAGCGCGCTCGCCGCCATCCAGTCTACGACATAGCGACCGTGCGTGGGCGCCGTGTGTTGATGCAGCAGCAAATAGGCTGCTGGAACCTCCCAGGCATGTGACGCCGTATCTCCAGGCTGGCGATTCGTGCTATGCAGGTGAAAGGTTGCACGCCCCGGCTGCCAGCGTGCCCGTTGTCGCCACCGCCAGCCTTGCATGGCGACGGCCGGAACCAGCGAACAGGTGAGGGTCAACTGGATCATCGGCACACTTCGCATCGCATGAGCGGGCACTACGGATGTATGGCGGCTTAGTACTGATTGGTTCATATCTGCTCCATAGCTATATGCTCGCTCCGGTTCGTGAGGCGCTCCCAAAAAGGATGAAATGTACTGCTGATCGGTCCTTATGAGCCCAGGTGATGTGGGGGCCTCTGGTAAGCACGGAGACACGCCCAGCATATCGCGCCGGATTATGCGGGGCATCAGCCAGGCAGCCATGGTTTGCGGCTCATCGGGGGCGCTGCAGTGGCCAGTTGGCCGATGCCGGACCGCGACGGCGACCGAGACGCTATCGCTCGGGGCGCTCTTCCTTCGCCGTGAGATTGCGGGCAGCCTCGGATTCGGAAGCTGGCTGCATCGAATGGAAAAGCCGCCAGTGCCGCATCGTTGTGAGCCCGAGCGCGCCGCCCAACAGGGCGGTGGTGCTCGGCAGGGAGAGATTGGTGACGCTGCACATTGCACACAACAGGCTGCCGATCACGATAAGCAGGACGATGCGCGGGGCCATACGGAGCTCCTTTGGTTGAATGGTTGAACATGCGGCGCCGCGATTATGGGCGAGGCGTCGGATACGGGGCCTGCGTGGGCTTTGGCGTCGGGGTTGGCGTCGGCAGAGGGCGGCCGTTTTGGATCACGGGCAGATAGCGGGTCGCGCGTTGCGGCGAGGGATAGGGTTCGGGATACGGATCCGTCATGCGCGCTACGGGTGCGGGCGTATTCGATGCGCTGGGTGCGGCGGCGACCAATGACACAAAGGCCATAACAGCGAGCATGCCCGCGAAAAGCAGAGCGAAGAACATACGGCGCATAATTCTCTTCCTTTACGAAGCTATGCAGTGGCAGGTAGGAGCTAGGATCCCCACTGCATGGTTTGGCTAAAATCCCCGGCGATGTGGGAGCCAACAACCATACTAACGCCGGTCAAGCGTGCGCCCTCGCCCACATGAAGGCTCGCTCCCGCTGACTGCGCTGCGGCGGGGGTGGGTGACTCCAAGCGCGGCGCATCATCTGCGTTTAGTGCGGCAGGCATGCCGGCCGTCCCGGTCGCGGCCAGCAGGATTTCCAGCCGCTGTTCGCGGAGCGCGAGCTGCTCCTGCTCCCGTATTGTTGCGTTGTGGAGCTGCAAGGGAATGCCCAGCAGTCCGTAGTCGATGGCCTGGAGCTCAAGCGTATACAGATTCCGGCGGTGTTTCTCGATCGCGACTTGCAAAAAGCGGATTTCGGTATGTTCTGGCTGCATGGATGCCTCCTGCGCGGGATTGCGCGCTGGTTTATCGGATAGCTTAGTGCTGGATATCCCACAGGCGATCTATGGCGGCGTGCTCGCTCCGATCCAGGAAGCGCTCCCAAAACGACCGCTTGACGACATAGCGCGGAGGCGGCGGGAAAAGCTCCAACAGCATCGTGCTTTCGAGCGGGAACCCGTCGTTGCGAGCATCATGTCCGGTCGGCATGTTGAGATAGTCGAGGAGCGGGGTTTCGGGCTCTGCCGCATCCAAAAGAGTGAAGTGTGATACTCGCATGGCGTTCCTTGCGGATGATGTGGACGATTTATCGGCTACGCAACAGCGCCCCCACAGCATACTGCGCCACAGGAGGGGCAACATCAGCCAGGTAGCTATGATTCGCTGCTGATTTGGGGCGCAGCAGTGGCCAGGTGGCCGATGCGGCCTCCCCCTGGCGGGCGCCTGCGGCTTGTGCGACAATGGGAAATGGCTGGGCGATCGGGGGATCAATCCAAGGACACGCAAAGGAGCGCGATCATGGACACCAACGAAGTTTTCCGCGGGCTCTTGGAGGCCGCTCCAGACGCTGTTGTGATCATTGATGTCTCGGGGGTCATCCAAATTGTCAACCAGCAGACCGAAAACCTTTTTGGCTATCCCCGGAGCGAGCTTATCGGACAGTCGCTTGAGATGCTGCTGCCCGAGCGCCTGCGCGGCGTCCATTTCCAGCATCGGGCGCACTATATTGCGGATCCACGTACCCGTTCGATGGGCCACAATCTCGACTTGGTCGCTCGCCGCAGAGATGGCAGCGAGGTCGCCGTGGAGATCAGCCTCAGCCCGCTGGCAACGGAGAACGGGCTCCTCATCACGAGCAGCATCCGCGATATCAGCGATCGCAAGCGCCTGGAGGAGCAGCTCCAGCGCAAAAACGAGGAGCTTGGCGAGCAGTATCGGCAGGTGCAGGAGGCGAATCGCCTTAAAAGCGAGTTTTTGGCGAATATGTCGCATGAGCTGCGGACGCCGCTCAATGCGATCATTGGATTTGCCGAGCTGCTGTATGACGGCAAAGTGGGCGATGTTTCCGCTGACCAGCAAGAGTTTCTCGGGGATATTTTAGCAAGCTCCCGTCATCTGCTCCACTTGATCAATGATGTGCTCGACCTCGCGAAAGTGGAGGCTGGCCAAATCGAGCTGCGCCCTGAGGAAGTCGATGTACGGAGCTTGATTGATACTGTGCGGGATACCCTGCGGCCGCTGGCGGGCGGCAAGGGCATTCAGATCGCCGCTGATGTTGATCCGCAGCTTGGCACTGTGTTCATCGATACGGGGAAGGTCAAGCAGATTCTCTATAATTATCTTTCCAATGCCCTGAAATTCACGCCAGAGGGCGGCGTGGTCAAGATCAGGGCGATCGTGGAAGACGAGGCCTTTTTCCGGCTTGAGGTCGAGGATACGGGGATCGGGATTGCGCCCGAAGATCTGGGGCGGCTGTTTACCGAGTTCCAGCAGTTGAACGCCGGGACGGCGAAAACCCACCAGGGGACTGGTCTGGGACTGGCGCTGACCAAGCGGGTGACCGAGGCCCACGGCGGCGCGATCGGCGTGCGGAGCCAGCCAGAAGAAGGCAGCCTGTTCTGGGCGCGGCTGCCGCGGGTGCTGGTCGATGCGCGCCATGGAGATGCGACACGGCCGGAGCTCGACGGGGGGCGCGTATGAGCCTCCCGATTTTGATCGTCGATGACAACCCGATGAATCTGAAGCTGGCGCGGGTGGTGTTGCAGTCCGCGGGCTATGACGTGCGCACCGCCATGAACGCCGAAGAAACGATGCGCGTGATCGGGGAGGCGCGCCCCCGCCTCATCCTGATGGATTTGCAGCTTCCGGACATCGACGGCTTTGAGCTCACCCGCCGCATCCGGGCCAATCCCAGCCTCAGCGGTATCATTGTGCTTGCGCTGACGGCCTACGCGATGAAAGGCGACGAAGAGCGGGCCTATGCCGCCGGCTGCGACGGCTACATTGCGAAGCCGATCGACACCCGCACCTTCGCCGCGACGATCGCCCGCTGGCTCGACACCTAGCCGCAGCGCTGTTCCAGCCGGCAGCGGGGCCGCCGCTACTCCTCGGCATCCAGCTGATCGGGATCAAGCAGCCCGAACTTCACGGCCCGGATCGCGGCCTGTGTGCGGTCGTTCGCGCTCAGCTTTGCGATGATCCGCTCCACATGGACTTTAACCGTGCTCACGCTGATAAAGAGGCTTTGCGCAATATCGCGATTCGTGCGTCCCTGCGCGATGAACCGCAGGATTTCCAGCTCGCGCTGCGTCAGCGGCTCATGGCCTGCTTGGGCTGGCTGCGGCGGCTGCTTTGCGGCCTGGGGTGCGCTCGGAAGCGGGAGCGAGGCGGGAGATTCGACGTAGGCGCCCATGGCGAGCAGGTCGCGGAACGCGCTGACCACCTGTGGGTCGAAGTGGAGGCCCGCCTGGCTCTCGATTTCGGCCAGCGCTTCAGCCTGCGTCCAGGCGGGCTTGTAGGGCCGGGCATGGGTCAGCGAGTCAAACACATCGACGACTGCGACCAGCCGCCCGCTGATCGGGATGGACTCGCCCCGCAGCCCGCGTGGGTAGCCGGACCCATCCCACCGCTCGTGATGGGTAAGTGCGATTTCCTCAGCCAGCTGAAGCAGCGGAATTTGGCTCCCTCCCAGGATGTGCCCGCCGATGACTGTGTGGGTCTGGATCACGGCGAACTCTTCTCGCGTGAGCTTGCCGGGCTTGAGCAGCAGTTGGTCGGGAATGCCGATCTTGCCGATGTCGTGCAGCGGTGCCGCCCGGCGCATGGCCGCGACGGTGTTCTCGGGGAGATCCAGGATGGCGGCCAGGAGCGCCGCCAGCTGGCCGACGCGCTTGGTGTGCTGGCCCGTGTCGTCATCGCGGTACTCGGCGGCCAGCGCCAGCCGCTCCAACACCGCGTGGCGTGACTCCTCCAGCGCCTCGGTGCGTTGGTAGACCATCTCCTCAAGGCGCTGATTGTGCCGCTGCATTTCAAGGTAGAGCTGCCGTGTCCGGAGCAGATTTTGCACGCGCAGCAATACTTCAGCGGCGTCCAGCGGCTTGGTGAGGAACTCCGTCGCGCCGCTGCGCAAGGCCCGTAGTTTGGCGTCGGAGGTGACATCCGCGGTGAGCACGAGGATTGGCAGATAGGCCTCGCTGCCGATGATTTTCCCGAACTGCTCCAGCAGTTCGAATCCGCTCGGCCGTGGCATATGCAGGTCGAGCAAGATCAGATCGGGCTGCAGTTCCAAAAAGCGAGAGACCGCCT
>DASWWB010000777.1:0-6690 GCA_036406115.1 Herpetosiphonaceae bacterium | reverse complement strand
CCCGCCGCGACGATCTACGCCGGCCCGCCGGGCGCCAAGCCGGCGCGGATCCGCCGTCCAGCGGCGCCGTTCGCCCCCACCGCCACGATCAACGTCACCTACACCGGCTTCACGCCCCAGGCCCAGGCCGCCTTCGAGTACGCGGCGACAATCTGGGAGGGCCTGCTCGTCTCCGGGGTGACGATCGAGGTCCAGGCCAGCTGGGAGCCGCTGGGCACCGGCATCCTCGGCTCGGCCGGCCCCTCCAGCTTGCGGCGCGATTTCGCGGCGGCGCCCCAGGCCGCCACCTGGTATCCGATCGCCATCGCCAACAAGCTGGCGGGGACCGATCTGGATGGGACCATCGGCGACATTAACGCCCGCTTCAGCTCCAATTTCCCCAACTGGTATTTCGGCACCGACGGCAACACGCCGGCCGGCCAGTACGATTTCGCCTCGGTGGTGCTGCATGAGCTCGGCCACGGCCTGGGCTTCGTCGGCTCGATGCGGGTCGAGGGCGCGAACGGCTATTGGGGCGGCACCTCGATGACCTATCCCTACATCTATGACCGTTTCGCTGTCAACGGCGCCGGCCAGCTCCTGATCGCCGCCTATCCTAACAACTCCTCAGCCCTCGCCGGCGCGCTGACCGGCAACAGCGTGTTTTTCAACGGCGCCAGCGCCAGGGCCGCCAACGGCGGCGCCAACGTGCCGCTCTACGCCCCGACGACCTGGAACCAGGGCTCCAGCTACTCGCACCTCGCCGAGTCGTTCAACGGCACGCCCAACGAGCTGATGACCTACTCGATCGGCACCGCCGATTCGATCCACGACCCCGGCCCGGTGACCCTCGGCATGTTCCGCGACATGGGCTGGTCCACCGCCATCGTCGGCCCGCAGACCAAGACCTACCTGCCCTTCGCGCTGAAATCGGCAGGCTCGACGGGAAGCGGCGGCAGCAGCGCGGTGGTCAACGGCAATTTCGATGGCGCTGGCGGCTGGACGGAAAACTCCACCAGCGGCACGCCGCTGATCGGCGCGCCGCCCGCTGGCATGCTCGCCCGCAGCGGCTCGCAGGTGGCCAAGCTCGGCGGCCGCGACGACGAATCGGCGGCGGTCGCCCAGACCGTGACGGTCCCGGCCGGCTCGCCCAGCGTCTCGTTCTGGTATCAGGTCCGCTCCGAGGAGGATGGCTGCACCTTCGATCTCGCCGCGCTTCGGATCAACGGCACGGAGGTCTGGAGCAAGGATCTCTGCGCCGGAACCGTGACCGGCGCCTGGACCTCTCAAACCGTCAATCTCGGCGCCTACGCCGGCCAGACCGTCACCCTCCGCTTCGCCGCGACGACCGATAGCTCGAATATCAGCGTGCTCGTCGTCGACGATGTGACGGTGCCGTAGGAGTTTTAGCTGTCAGGTATCAGCTATCAGTGATCAGGGCGCGCTGCCCTGATCTTTTGGCACCCAAACACACAGGGGCGGACCGAAGCTTCGGTCCGCCCCCGATAGCTGCCAGCTGATAGCCGATAGCTTACTCATCCTTCGGGTGGTTCTTGCGCCCGGAGCCGCTTTTTTTGCCGCCGCCGTCCTGTTTGTTGACCGTCGCCCAGGCGCGGGCCTCGGCCTCGTCTTCGCTCAGGCCCTGCTCGCGGTAGCTCTCCTCGATGTGCTCGGCCTGCCGTTTCTGCTTGTCGGTGTATTTGGATTTGTCGCCGCGCGGCATTGCGAACCTCCTTGCCAAGGGTGCCAATTCAATCGCCTGGCAAGGTTGCAAGATAGGTGCCGCGCCGGTCAATCGACCCGCAGCGCCACCAGCGTGATGTCGTCGTGCTGGGGATGGTCGCCGATGAACGACGTGATGGCCCACATAATGTGATAGACCAGCGCGTTGGGATCGAGCTTGGTGCCGACCTCGCGCAGCGTCTCCTCCAGCCGCTCGAAGCCCCACAGCTCATGGCCGGCGGTCTGGGCCTCGACCACCCCGTCGGTGTAGAACAGCACCAGATCGCCGGGGCGCAGCTGGTAGCGGCTGCTCTCGTACTGGGTGTCGTCGCGGATGCCGAGCGGCAGGTGCGGCCCGGGCGTCGTCAGGTAGGAGATAGTGCCGTCGGCGCGGATCAGCAGCGGGTCGAGCTGGCCGGCGTTGGTCAGCGAGAGGACGCGCCGGTTGGTGTCGATGGTGGCGTAGGCCAGCGCCACGAACGAGCGCGGCGGCACGTCGTGGGCGACCCAGTGGTTGGTGGCGCGCAGCACCCGGCGCGGCGTGGTGTGGTTGTAGGCCTCGGAGCGGGCGATCGAGCGCGCCACCGCCATCAGCATGGCGCCGGGGATGCTCTTGCCCGAGGCGTCGCCGACCATCAGGCCGAAGCGGGCCGGGCTCAGCTCCATCACATCGTAGAAGTCGCCGCCGGTCTCGCGGGCCGGCGTGCAGACCGCCGCCAGCGTCATGCCGGGCAGGCGCGGCAGCGAGCGCGGGAACAGATTGCTCTGGATCTGGCGCGCGATCTCCAGCTCCTGCTCGACCCTGGTGACCGACTCCTGGTAGAGCCGGGCGTGCTCCAGGGCGGTGGCGGCCTGGTTGGCGAAAACCAGCGCCGTCTCGGCGTCGTCCGAGCTGAAGCGGCCTGGGGAGAGCGAGTTGATGTTCAGCACGCCGACCACCGCGCCCTTGGCGACCATCGGCACGCCGATCCAGGAGCGGATCGGCAGGCCGCTGGGCGAGGCGATCCAGCGCGGGTCGGCGGCGGTGTCGGCCACGATCACCGGCTTGCTGGTGAGCATCACCCTGCCGGCGCCGCTGCCCTCGTCCAGCGGGAAGCTGATGTCCTGCCAGCGCTGGTTGAGGATCAGGTTGCCCTGCACCGCGACCATCTTGAGCCGGTTGCTGGCCGGCAGCATCACCGACGCCGAGTCGTAGGGGATCACGTCGCGCAGCTGGGCCAGGATCAGGCTCAGCACTTCGTCGGGGTTGAAGCTCGTGTTGAGCACCCGCGAGACCTCGCGCAGCGTGTCGGCGGTGCGCCTGGCCCGCTTCTCCTGCTCGAACAGCCGGGCGTTGCGCACGTTGAGCGAGAGCTGGCGCCCGACATTCAGCAGGAACTGCTCGTCGCGCGGCCCGAAGGCGTTCTCGCGGGTCGCGCGCACCGCCAGCACGCCCACCGCCCGGTCGGCCGATTCGAGCAGCGGTACGCTGAGCCATGAGGGCTTGCGCCGCGTCTCAGACTGCTGGGGCTCGTCCAGCCCGGGGAACTGCGACCAGTCGGCGTAGGCGTTGCCCACCCGCAGCGGCCGGCAGTGCTTGAGCGTCCAGCCGGCGAAGGTGCCCTTCGGGATCGGCTGGCCGATGAAGGCGGTCGGCACTTCCTGCTCATCCTCGATGATCACCGCCGACTCGATCACGTCGCGGTCGGGGTTGTAGACCAGCACCAGCGAGACGTCGGCGCGCAGGAAGTCGCGCAGCACCACGTCGATTGAGCGCAGCATCGGCCGCAGCTCCAGCGTCGAGCTGATCAGCTCGGTGATGCGCTGGAGCGCGTCAAGCTCGGCCAGCTGGCGCTCGCGCTCGGCGAACAGCCGCCCGTTCTGGATGGACAGCGAGAGCTGGCGCGCCACCTGCATCAGGAAGGTCTCGTCGGCCGCCGAGAAGGCGTTCTCGCGCCCGCTCTGGACGGTGATCACGCCCAGCGCGTCGCCCTCGCGGGTCACCAGCGGCACCGCCATCCAGCTCTTGACCGCCATATCGTCCATCGGCACCGACTGGTACTCGGGGTGGCCGGCGGTCTCGGCGTCGATGTCGCGGAAGCGCAGCGGCCGCTTGTTGTTGATCACCCAGGTCGTGGGCGTGTTGGGCGGCGGCGGCTTGCCGATCAGCTCATTGAAATGGCGCGGCTGGCCCTTGGTCAGGATGTACAACCCCTCGACCAGGTTGCTGCGATAGTCGTAGACGGCGACGAAAAACTCATCAAGCCGCAGGAAGCCGCTCAGCACTTCGTCCATCGAGCTGATCATCGGCTCCAGCTCCAGCGTCGAGCTGGTCAGGGCGCTGATCCGCTGGAGCGCGTTCAGCTCGGCCAGCTGGCGCTCGCGTTGCTTGAACAGCCGCAGGTTGCGGACGTGGAGGCTGACCTGGCTGGAGACCGCCAGCAGGAAGAACTGGTCGCGCTCGGTGAAGGCGTGCGGCTCGGCGCTCTGGACCGAGATCAGGCCGATCGGCTGGTCGTCGGTGTCCATCAGCGGCACGCCCAGCCACGATTCCATCGGCCGCTTGATCACCTGGCGCTTGACCTCGGGGTAGTTGGCCAGCTCGGCGGTCATGTGGCGGATGAAGATCGGCTCGCGGTGCTCCAAGATCCAGGCGGTGAAGGAGTGGGCCGGCGGCTCCTCGTCCTGCTCGATCCAGGTCGATTCGATGCCGTGCTCGATCGCCAGCCCGTTGGTGATGACGTTGCGCTCGGGATCGTAGATCACCATGTAAAACGTGTCGAGGGCGATGAAAATCCGCAGCGCGTCGTGGATCTGGCGCAGCAGGGTCGATGAGTCCAGCGAGCGGCTGGCGGCGTAGCTGATGTGGCTCAGCGCCTCCAGCTCCCTGATCTGGCGGTCGCGCTGGGCCAGGATGTGGGCCTGCTCCAGCGCCAGGGCCAGCTGGTTGGCCGCCACCTGGAGCAGCTCGACTTCCTCCGGGATAAACGGCGCCTCGTCGTTGCTGCACACCGTCAGCAGGCCGATCGGGTGCGGGCCGAGCAGCAGCGGCGTCATCAGCAGGCTGGCGAAGCCCTGGGTCTCGGCGATCGCCGGCGTGCGCATCTGCTCTTGCAGGATGATTGTCCGATCGAAATAGCGGCGCTGGCCGAAGAAGGGGCCGCGGACCGGTGCCGCCGCCGCGTCGAGCCCGCGCTGGGCCAGCACCGCGTACTGCTCGCCTTTGATCTCGCGGATCGAGCCGGCCTCGACCTGGAGCAGCCGGAGCAGCACGTCGAGCACCTGGGTGAAGCGATTGGCGAGCGGCTGCTGCTGGATCAGCGTCTCGGCCACCACGCTGATCACCGACAGTTCGGCGTTGCGCCGGTCGACCTGGGTCGCCAGCGAGCGGCTCAGCTCGGCCTGGCGGTGGGTCAGGGTGGCGTTCTCCAGCGCCACCGCCAGCGAGTTCGAGACCCGGCTCAGCAGCTCCAGGTCGGCGGCGCTGAAGGCCGCCACGGTGTAGCTTTGCAGCGAGACGACGCCGATCGGCAGCTCGCCCACCAGCAGCGGCACGCCGATCCAGCCGCGCGAGAATTTGCCGGTGCCGAAGACCGTCAGCGGCGAGAGGCCGATCCTGGTCCGCTCGATCGAAAGATCGTCGAACAGCAGCGGCGTGCGGTGGCGGATCAAGTAGGAGCTGAGCTCGCCCAGCGGCGAGTCCTCGATGAACTCGACAACGCCCTCGTCGGCCTCCAGCAGCATGCGCAGCTGGCGCGGGTTGTCGCTGTCGCAGAGCGCGATGAAGCAGGAATCGAAGTGGAAGACAGTGCCTAGCTCGAGGTAGATGGTGTGGAGCAGCTCGAAGGGTTCGGTGAGGCCCCGGCACGCGAGCCCGATGCGATACAAGGCGTCGAGCGCACGCTGGGTTTGTTGGCGCTCGGCGTCGAGGATTTGCACCTGCGACTGGAGCGAGGAATTGTCAGGCGTGGAGGGGCTCATTTAAATATAGTATCCTGGCGGAAACGTGTTCCTGGAAGCGTAGCACACCCCCCCGGGCCTGTCAACGCGGCGCCGCCTCGCCCCGCCGACGGCCCGCAGCCCTTCCCAATGGTCTGAAACGCTTGTCCCCTGGCGCTGTCCCGCCGTTCGCCGGTGAATGATCTATTAAAAGTCGCGGCACATCGGGCGCCGCACCATGCGGCCGGCTGCTAACACCCCGATGTGCGACGGGCGGTCGTTGCTCCGGCGGCGCGGGGCTGCGGGTCTTTGCTGACCGAGTGTCGGTCGGCGCGGACGTGGCGATGGCCATGCGGCGGTCGCTGGCGTGACGCATTGCGTGCAACGGATCTGCTGCTTGGGGAGCGGCTGGGCATGGCCTCGGCTGCGAGCCGGATGCTGCGCGGTGTTATAACTTTTTTTAATTAAAGGCGAAATTAACCCTAGACAGTCGTGCCACTTTTTGCTACAGTAGGCTCTACATAAATCGACGGACAACCAAGTACCGGAAACGGCGTTGCGTGCTCTCCCTCACTTCTGCCTACGACCGAGCCTGAGGCATCCGCATCGCTGTCGCGGTGTTTTCCTGCCACCAGTATCAGTGGCTGCTGGTAGGCAATCGGTCTCAGGCATAATGGCATTTTCACATCAAGAGGATGGGAGCTTAACGTATGGCTAGTGAGATAGTCCAGGCAAAGTATGATGAGTTAGAGCAGATCGCCCAGCGGTTCATGCAGCAGTCCGAGCAGACGAACGAGCTGCTGAATCAGGTGAAGCAGGCGATGCGGCCGTTGGAGAGCAGCTGGATCGGCGATGCTTCCGAGGCGTTCAAATCCGAGATGGGCGGCGACGTGCTGCCGGCGGTCAACCGGCTGATTGAGCTGTTCGGCGTGAGCAGCCAGGTGACCACCCAGGTCAAGACCATCATGGAGCAGGCCGAGGAAGAAGCGGCCAATATCTTCCGCAGCTGGGCGATCGACGGCAGCGTCGAGGCCGGCGGCTCGGGCGGCGGCGGCGGTTCGGGCGGCGGCG
>DASWWB010000776.1:0-1705 GCA_036406115.1 Herpetosiphonaceae bacterium | reverse complement strand
ACGATGGTCGAGACAAGCATCGCCGCCATCATCGCGCCCATCACCTTCAACCGCGCCTGCATCTGCCGCAATGCCGCTTGGTCTGTCAATCCGATCATCAGTGCGCTCCTTGCATCACATCCGCAGCTACTACGCTGGCGGCGCCGGGGCGTTGCCTGCTGGCGGGCAGTGGCAGGCTGACAGGCTACTTGCGGCCGTGAAGCTCGATCGCGCCGTTCGACAGCTCGCGAAGGGCGGCGGCGCAGGCGTCCCACTGATCGAGCGGCAGGGCGATCTCGAAGCTGACCTGGGCGGCGAAAATCTCCTGTTCGATCAAGGCGTCGAAGGGGGCGAGCAGGCGGCGGACCTGCTCGTAGAGCGCGTAATCGGCCTGGAAGGCGCCGGGCCGGCGGCGGACCTGCTCGCGGGTCGGCAGGTCGTTGAGCGCTTTCTGGAGCGTGCCGCCGTAGGCCCGGACCAGGCCGCCGCTGCCGAGCTTGACGCCGCCGTAGTAGCGGGTCACGACCGCCGCCACATCGCCCAGGCCGCTGCCCTGCAACACCACCAGCATGGGCCGGCCGGCGGTGCCGCCCGGCTCGCCGTCGTCGCTGGAGCCGATCTCCGCGCCCGGCCCGACGCCGACGTGATAGGCCCAGCAGTTGTGGGTCGCGTCCGGGTGGCGGTCGGCGATCGCCTGGATGCCGGCCCGGGCCTCGGCGACGGTCGGGGCGTGAATCACGGCTGCGATGAAGCGCGAGTGTTTGATCTCTTGCTCGAAGCCGTGCTCGGCGGCCGGGACGGGATAGCGGACAATCATAGCGACCCTCAGAGCTTGACCAAGCCATGCTGGACCGCGACCGAGACGGTCTCGGTGCGGTTGCCGGCGCCCAGTTTTTCCATCAGCGAGCGGACGTGGTACTTGGCGGTCCGCTCGCTGATCCCCAGTTGGGCGGCGATTTCCTTGTTTTGCTGGCCGCGGGCCAACAGCTCCAGCACCTGGCGCTCGCGCTCGGTCAGGGCCGGCGGGGGCGGCGTCTCGTCCCTGACCTGCTGGAGCAGCCGCGAGGCGACGATCGGCTGGAGCAGCGACCCGCCGGCGTGGAGCACCCGCACCGCGTTGAACAGCTCGTCGCGCTGGGTGCCCTTGAGCAGGTAGCCCTGGGCGCCGGCCCGCACCGCGCCGAGGATGCGCTCGTCGGTGTCGAAGGCGGTGAAAACCAGCACCCGCGCCTGGTTGCCGGCGGCGCGGAGCCGCTGCAAGGTCTCGACGCCGTCGAGCGGCGCCATCTCCAGGTCGAGCAGCAGCACGTCGGGCCCCAGCGCGGCGGCGCGCTCCAGGGCCTCCAGGCCGTTGGCGGCCTCGCCGACCACCTCGAAGTCGGGCTGGGTGCTGAGAACCGCCACCAGGCCGTCGCGGACCACCGGGTGATCATCAGCCACCAGGATGCGGATCGGCGCGCTCATGCTCCCTCCAGCGGCACGCGGATCGTGATCGCGGTGCCGGCGCCGGGGCTGCTGCGGATATCGGCGGCGCCGCCCAGCAGCCGGGCGCGCTCCTTGATCCCGACGAGGCCGAAATGGCCGCTGACCAGCTGGGCGGGATCGAAGCCCACGCCGTCGTCGCTGATCCGCAGCTCGGCCTGGGCCGGCGCCAGCGCCAGCTGCAGGGTGACGGAGCTGGCGGCGCCGTGGCGCAGGCTGTTGTTCAGCGCCTCCTGGGCGATGC
>DASWWB010000775.1:0-7916 GCA_036406115.1 Herpetosiphonaceae bacterium | reverse complement strand
ATGGTTGCGAAGGGCGCTGTGCCAGCTGCGGGTCCGCCGCACTGTGCTTAAAGACCGGCGGCGGGGCGATACGTTATCATAGGGATGCCTGCTGAGTTGGCGATGCGCGCGGCCGTTCGATCGGACGCTTCACCGCCGCAGAACAATTTCATTCGCGGCGGCGCCGCAGTAGGCGAACAGCAGAAGATGGATGAGCAGCGGGACGGCGAGTAGGAAAATGGTGAGATAGCTGCTGCGCGCCATCGTGGCGATGAGATAGGGGATGAGCAGCACGGCGAGGACGGCGGCGGCGATCGGCGGCTTGCCGTAGACGGGGGCGAGCGGCTTAAGTTTGGCCCGCTCCTGGAGAAAATCGCCGATCTTGGCGATTTTTTGCGCGACCGCCGCTTGTTGGTCCGGCGGCGAGCTGGCGGAGATGGTGCCGAACCTGCGCTGGATCTCCACGTCGAAGCGCAGATTGCTGCGGTGGTCCATGAAGGTGAATTGGATGTTCGGGAGCGTGGCGGGCGCTTGGTCGGCCTCGGCGAGCGCCGCGATCGAGTCGTAGGCGTAGCTGATCGGGCCATGCGAGCTGACGCGATAGGTGGTGCTATGCCGGCGGTCGGTTTCTTCGAGGATCAGCGCTTCGAGCCTGATCAAATCTTCCGGCAGCAGGCGGACCTTGGCCAGGTTCCGGCGTTGTGTCACGGTTTGCATCGCGGTTCTCCTCGCGCCGCCGCATGGCTGCGGTGATTGACGAGGGAATGATACCAGGATCGGCGGCGCCGGTCGCGGGCCAACGAAAAGCCGCCGGGCTGATCATCCCGGCGGCTTTTTGTTGCTGGCCTAGCGCTCGCCGACCGCGACCCACTGGCGGTCGCGCGGCCCCTCGTACACCGACTGCGGCCGGATGATGCGGCCGACCGCCTGCTGCTCGAAGCAGTGGGCCAGCCAGCCGGCGGCGCGGCCGATCGTGAAGACCGGCGTGAACAGCTCGGTTGGCAGGCCCAGGCCGTAGAGCAGCAGCGCGGTGTAGAACTCGACGTTGGTCTGGAGGTTGCGGCCGGGCTTGTGCTCGGCCAGCAGCCGGACCGCCGTCTCCTCGACGTGGCGGGTCAGATCGTAGAGCCGGGTGTCGCCGTCGGTCTGGTAGAGCTGGCGGGCGGCGCGGCCCAGCACCTCGGCGCGCGGGTCGCGCACCTTGTAGATGCGGTGGCCGAAGCCCATCAGCCGCTCGCCGCGCGCCAATTTGGCCCGCAGATAGGCCTCGGCGTTCTCCGGCGCGCCGATCTCGAAGACCATGTCCAGCGCCGGGCCGGGCGCGCCGCCGTGCAGCGGCCCCTTCAGCGCGCCGATCGCGCCGGTGATCGCCGAGACCAGGTCGGATTGAGTTGACGTAATCACGCGGGCGGTGAAGGTCGAGGCGTTCAAGCCGTGGTCGACGACGGTGTTGAGATAGGTTTCGAGGCCGCGGACCTGCTCGGCGCCCGGCGCCTCGCCGCGCAGCATGAGGAGGAAATTGGCGGCGTGGCCCAGCGCCGGATCGGGCGCGACCGGCTCCTGGCCCTGGAGCAGCCGCCAGTAGCTGGCGACGATGGTCGGCAGCTGGGCCAGGATCGTCAGCCCGGTGCCGCGCGGATCGGCCTCGTCGCCATGCAGTGTGCCGGCGGCCATGCGCAGCGCGTCCATCGGCGCCACCTTCTCCCGGGCCGCGCCGCGCAGCAGCTCGACGGTCAGCGCCGGCAGCTCCCGCCGCGCCGCCAGCTCGCCGCGCAGCCGCTCCAGCTCGGCGGCCGCCGGCAGCCGATCGTTCCAGAGCGCGAAGATCGTTTCCTCGAAGCTGGCCCGATCGGCGAAGGCCTCAAGCGGGAAGCCGGCGATGATCAGCTCGCCGGCCTGGCCGTCCACGCTGCTCAGCCTGGTCTCCGCCGCCACCACGCCCTCAAGCCCGGGATTTGCCGCAGTCATATGGTTGCTCCTCGATACTGATGTAGAGTAATATTGATTACTATACGCAACTTGCAGATTGTGTCAATATTGATTATAAAATCAATATAAAAGGGAGGAGCCATGGCCGACCCTCGCTATCTGACCGCCCAGGAGGCGGCGGCGGAGCTGGAGATTAGCGTCGCGACGCTCTACGCCTATGTCAGCAGGGGCCTGATTCGCTCGGAGCTGGAGGGCGGCCGCCGCCAGCGCCGCTACCTGGCCGAGGACGTGCGCAAGCTGCGCCAGCGCAAGGAGCAGCGCCGCGACCCAGCCAAGGCGGTCGGCCAGGCGCTGCACTGGGGCGCGCCGCTGCTCGACTCGGCGATCACGCTGATCACCGACGACCGGCTGTTTTACCGGGGCTGGGATGCGCTGAATCTGGCCCAAACCCGCAGCGTCGAGGAGGTGGCGGCCCTGATCTGGACCGGCGATTTCGCCGCTGCCGCCGAGCTGTTCGATCCGCCGCCGGAGCTGCCGGAGCTGCCCAATCTGCCCGAGCTGCCGCCGATGGAGCGGTTCCAGATTCTGCTGCCCCAGGTCGCCGCCGGTGATCTGGCGGCCTACGATCTGCGGCCGGAGACGGTGATGCGCGCCGGGGTTCGCATCATGCGGCTGCTGGCCGCCGCAGCCGGCAGCCCGGCGCCCGGCTGGCTTCCCGGCGAGGGATTGGCCGCCAGCCTCTGCCGGGCCTGGGCGCCCGGCCACCCCGCCGCCCGGGAGCTGATCTCGCTGGCCCTGATTCTCTCCGCCGACCACGAGCTGAATGTCTCGTCGTTCACGGCGCGCTGCGTGGCCTCGGCCGGCGCCACGCCCTACGCGGTGGTGATCGCCGGACTGGCGGCCCTGACCGGCGCCAAGCACGGCCGCGAAACCGACCGGGTCGAGTCGCTGCTGCGCGAGATCGGCCAGCCCGAGCGCGCCCGCGCGGTGATCGGCGAGCGGCTGCGGCGCGGCGACTACGTGCCGGGCTTCGGCCATCCGCTCTACCCCGGCGGCGATCCGCGCGGCCGCTTGATGCTGGAGCGGGTCGCCGCCTGCTGCCCCGACGCGCCGGCGGTCGCCCTGGCCGCAGCCCTGACCGGGGCGATCGGCGAGCTGCTCGGCAAGCAGCCGACGCTCGATGTCGGCCTGGCGGTGATCGGCCGGGCGCTGGGCCTGCCGCCGGGCGCGCCGCTCGGCCTGTTCGCGCTCGGCAGGAGCATCGGCTGGATCGGCCACGCCCTGGAGCAATACGCTGCCGATCAGATGATCCGCCCCCGCGCCCGCTATGTCGGCCCGCCGCCGGGCGAGGCGAGGTAGGGTATGATGGGATCAGGGATCAGGGATCAGGGGTCAGGTCAGACTTGTCACCGTTCGAGATTTCCCAACGTTTTGGGTCCTTCAGAACCAAGTTGTCCCCGCTGCCCTGACGTCCGGCCTGACCCCTGATCCCTGATCCCTAGTAAGCAACGCAAGCAACGAAAGGATTCCCCAAAATGCGTATCACCGTCCGCGTCCCCGCCAGCTCGGCCAACCTCGGCTGCGGCTTCGACGCGCTGGGATTGGCGCTGGCGCTGCACAGCGACTTTGTCTTCGACACCGACGCCCCGGACGCGCTGCTGGCGGTGGCCGGCGACGGCGCCGACGCGCTCTTGGCCGACGGCTGCGGCCTGGTCTATGAGGCGGCGGAGCGCTATTGTTCCGAGCTGGGCGTGGAGCTGCCGCGTTTCAGTCTGACGGTGGAGAACCGCATCCCGCTGAGCCGCGGCCTGGGCAGCTCGTCGGCGGCGGTGGTGGGCGGGCTGGCCGGCGCCTGGGCCCTGCACCACGCCGATCAGCCGGGCGCCGCGCTCGACCGCTCCCTGCTGCTGCGGCTGGCCACCGCGATCGAGGGCCATCCCGACAACGTGGCGCCGGCGCTGTTCGGCGGCATCCAGCTGGCGGTCGTGCCTGGCGGCGATCCGCTCTCCGGCGCCGCGCCGCTGCTGATGCCGCTCGCCGCGCCGCCGACCCTGGCCGCCGCCTGTTTCATCCCCGACATGCCGATCAGCACCAGCGCCGCCCGCGCCGTCCTGCCGCCGGCCGTGCCGCTCGCCGACGCGGTCCACAACCAGGCCCGCACCGCCCTGTTCGCGGCGATTTTCGGCCAGCCCGCGCCGCCGCTGGGCCTGCTGCGCGAGGCGATGGACGACCGGCTGCACCAACCCTATCGCGCCGCGCTGCTGCCCCAGCTGCCGGGGCTGATCGACGCCGCCTGCGCCGCCGGGGCCTACGGTGCCGCTCTCAGCGGGGCCGGCTCGACAGTCCTGGCGCTCTGCGATCTGGCCGACGCCCAGCGCGTCGCCGAGGCCATGCGCCGCTTCGCGCTGGCACCCGGAGGGTACCCGGAGCTGCCGGGCGCCGCCCGGGTGCTGGCGCTCGATCTCAGCGGCGCCCAGCTCCGCCGCGCCTAGCGTCTCAGAATTCTCAGGCTTCTGTTGACGCTTTTTGACAGCCACGCAATTCCTCCCGCCGTCGCCAGCCGCTATGCTATGCGACATCAGATACGCGCTTCTGGAGCGCATAAATCAATCGCAGGAGGAAATCATGAAACCGTTCAAACCATTGCTCAAGTTCGCCGCCGTCGCCACCATGCTCGCCGGACTGGCCGCCCCCGCCCTGGCGGCCCCTGATTTCGCCAACAGCTCGTTCTCAGGCCTTTGGACCCGCCAGGACAAGGCGGTGGCCGAGCGGATGACCGACCGCTCCTGGACCTGGGGCCCGGCGCCGATCACCGGCGCGCTGCGCGAGCAGTTCGCCGAGGGCGCCGAGGGCAAGCGCACCGTCCAGTATTTCGATAAGTCGCGGATGGAGATCAACGACCCGACGCTCGACCCCAACTCCGAGTGGTATGTCACCAACGGCCTGCTGCCCGTCGAAATGATCACCGGCCGCATGGCCGTCGGCCTCAATCTGATCGAGTTCCGCGGCCCGGCCCCGGTCTCGGCGATCGGCGATCCCGGCTTCTTCCCGACCTACGCCGATCTGCTGCCGGTCTACAACACCGGCCCGGTGCGCCCGGGCGATGTCGGCAAGCCGGCGACCGGCATGCTGGTGCCGGGTGGCAAGATCGAGGGCTTCGCGGACTACGCCGGCGACAAGGCCACCGTCCTCAACGACCAGGGCGTCGCGCAGGCCTTCGTCGACTTCCAGAACACCCAGGGCCTGATCTGGCGGAACGGCCGCTATGTCCGCTCGCAGGTCTACAACCCGCTGTTCGTCTTCGGCAAGCCGATCACCGGCGCCTTCTGGGTCAAGACGATGGTCGCGGGCAAAGAGCAGCCGGTGCTGTTCCAGGTCTTCGAGCGCCGGGTGCTGACCTACAACCCGGCCAACCCGGCGGCCTTCCGGGTCGAGATGGGCAATGTCGGCCAGCACTACTACCGCTGGCGCTACGGCCAGTAAGCCGCAAGCCGCCCGCTGGCTCAGGAACCCCCATCCGCGCGGATGGGGGTTTCGGGTTTCCCGCCCGGCGGCGCGGCGCGGATGAAGCCCGAAGCCGCCAGCAGCCGGCGCAGGGCGGCGGGCCTCAGGGGCGTGTCTTTGCGCGGATTGGCCCGCATGCCGGCGTAGAACGCATTGATGAACAGGATCAGGTCGCGGTATTGTTTGAGCGAGGCGACATAGCCCCGGTCAAGCGGGATCCTGCCGCTGGCTGCCAGTTCGTCCAAATGCCCCAGCAGCAGCGCGATGATTGCCTCGAACCCGCTCCCCGCCGCGATGCCGCATGCCTCGGCCAGGAAGCGCTGATCGGCCTCCGGCAGCCGGCGGTAGATCAGAAAGAGCTGGAGGCCCAGGCTCCAGGCCAGGTTGCCGTAGTCGTACCAAGCGTTGCGGCGGTGGAACTCCGCCTCGGCTGGCGAGAGGTCGAAATGGCGGTCGAGGGCCAGTCCGAAATCGGTCAGATAGGCGCGCCGGCCGTCGGTGAGCACGTTGGAGAAGTCGGTGTCAAGGTGGATGATCCCCTGGCGGCGCAAAAACGCGATGGCCGCCCGCATGTCGCGGAGGACCATCGGCATGTGGCGCTGATGGTCCGGCAGCCAATCGGCCGCCGTGTGCGGGATATGCTCAAGGAACAGGATCAGCTCGTGGCTGGCGCTGGCCCGATCCAGCAGATAGCGCCCGATGCTGGCGTGCCCGCCCCAGCTGGCGACGTAGGCCGCGTGGCGCTCCGGATCGACGGCGCTTGTGGTGGCGCGGGGAACGATCCGGTGATGGTAGAGCAGCGGGAAATGGGCGATCGCCCCCTCCAGCACCCAGTTGGTGGTTTTGACATGGGTCGCTAGCTCGCGGAAGACCCCCATGCCGGCCGAGCCGAAGCCGTAGTTGTAGTAGGCTGGCAGCCCGGAGAGGTTTGCGGTCGAATACAGGCTGCCGCGCTCGATGTCGGTGACGGGAATCCGCTTGACGAACACCTGCCGCCGCCCGAGCGCGATGACCTGGCTCTCGCCCCAGCCGGCGCGCGCCGGGGCGGCGTCGAGCAGGTCTTGCAGCCGGCGCTGGTCGGTTTGGGCGAGGGCCGAGCTGAGCGCGAAATAGGCCCGCCGCCGGGCTTGGATGCCATTGTCAGCCATGCAATCCTCCCTTGCGGCGGGAACTGGGGCCGCTGCTCCCCGATCCTGCTGAGCCAATCTAGCCCAGCGCCCACTGCATGGCGAAAAACACCGCCAGGCCGGCGCCGATCGTCAGCAGGACGTTTTTGGTGCGCCAGGCGACCAGGCCGGCGACCAGGCCGCAGATCAGGCGCGGATTCGTCGGCGAGAGATCCAGCGCGTTGTCGCGCAGCACCAGATCGGGCACGATGATCGCCGACAGGACCGCCACCGGCACGAAGCGCAGCGCGCGGGTGAGCCAGTCGGGCGGCGCCCAGCGGCCCTGGAGCGCGATAAAGGCGAAGCGCTGGCCGAACGTGATCAGCCCGATCGCCACCAATGTCAGCAGCAAGCTCATGATTCGCCCAGCCTTCCCTGCTCCGTCTCAGCCTGGGGCGCCGCGCCGGCGGCGCGCCGGGCCGCGGCCCGCGACTCGACCGCCACGCCGACGCCGATGCCGACCAGCGTCGCTGCGACCAGCCCAAGCTTGAGCGGCAGGCCGCGGGCCGCCACGGCGACAATCGCCGCGCTGAGCGCCGCCGCCACGCTGGGCCGGTCCTTGAGATTGGGCACCACCAGCGCCAGGAACGTCAGCGGGAACGCGATATCCAGCGACCAGGAGTCCGGAATGTTGGAGCTGAGGAAGATGCCCGCCGCCGTGCTGAGCTGCCAGGAGACCCAGAGCGCCAGCCCCGCGCCCAGCACGAACCAGTGTTTGTTGGCGGGTAAGGGCGGGGGCTGGTCGTAGCGGTTGATGCCGACCACGTAGGCCTCGTCGGTCAGCAGATAGGCCAGCCCCGCCTTCCAGCGCCAGCGCAGGTGGGCGATGTGCGGCGCCAGCGAGGCGCTGTACAGCAGATGGCGGATATTGATGATCAGCGCCGTGACAATGATCACCAGCTCCGGCGTCAGCGCGCCGACCTGCTGGGCGATCACGACCTGGGCCGAGCCGCCGAAGACCAGGCTCGACATGGCCAGCGTTTGCAGCGGCGGGATGCCGGCGTCGATCGCGCCGACCGCGTAGATCAACCCGAACGGCACGCCGCCCGCCAGGATCGGCAGCTCGGCCCGCACGCCGGCCCAGAACTCGGCCCGCGCGCTTGGAGTGAACTCAGTCATCGCCAGCCTCCCCCGCCATGATCACCGCCACCGGCCGCAGCCGCGCCAGGGGCCGGACCAGCCCGGCGGCGATCTGGAGCTTCATCACCCGTTCGATATCCTTGTAGGCCTGGGGCGACTCGTCGACGTTTGCTGCATTTATGCTGTTGGTCCGCTCTCATCAACATCCTCTGGCAATTCATCATCCGGTGCGATTAATGGTGTGTCCTCGGCGCGATC
>DASWWB010000774.1:0-2982 GCA_036406115.1 Herpetosiphonaceae bacterium | reverse complement strand
GGGGACGCGGGCCTACGCCCCCGCCTGGTCGCCGGACGGCGCGACCCTGGCCTTCGCCTTCTTCTTCCCGACGCCCGACCCGGCGCTGGCCTGGCTGCAAGTCGGCATGATCTGCGGCCTGGACCGCGCGACCGGCAAGGGGCGCATCCTGGCCAAGGCCGAGTTCCCCGAGTCGCTGGAGGAGGCGAGCTGGGCGCCGGACGGCCGCTCGCTGCTGCTGACCCGGCTGCGCCACCAGTTCAACGAGCGCAACGAGTTCGTCAGCACCGCCACCGGCGTGGCCCGCTACGACCTAGCGACCGGCGCGCTGACGCCGCTGGTCGATGACGCGATCCGGCCGGCGCTGTCGCCCGACGGCGCGCTGCTGGCCTTCATCCAGTTGGACGACGCCAGCGGCACGGTCGAGCGCCGGCTGATGGTGGCGGGGGCTGACGGCAGCCAACCCAAGCTGCTGCTCGATCAGCGGACCAACCACTGGATGCTTGACGCGCCGCGCTGGTCGCCCGACAGCGCGCGGCTGATCGTCACCGCCAGCGTCCGCCAGCAGGCGCGCGCCGGGGACCCTCCGGGGGGAGCCCCGCCGGCGTGGTGGGAGCGCTGGCTCGGCCCGGCGACTGCCGAGGCCCACGGCGACCCGTCCCATCTCTGGCTGATCAACGCTGACGGCAGCGGATTGCGCCAGGTCACGGCGCTGCCGCTCGACGATCCCCACGCCGCCTGGGCGCCGGACGGCCAGCGCATCGCCTACGTCACCACGCTCGGCTCGGTCCGGCTGCTGGACCTCGGCAGCAAACAAGAGACACAGCTTTCCCCGCCCGGCCTCGCCGGGCTGATCGATTGGAACTGGACGCCCTGAAGCCATTCGCACGCATCGGTGTCGGATTCTCTGGTTGGATTGGATTAACCACTGAATGATGGAGGACTCATGCCTCGGACGACTCTCGCTCGGCTCTTGCTGATCATCACGGTGTCGCTGGCGGTGATTTTCCCGGCCTCCACGCTGTTCGCTCTCCAAGAAGGCGACGGCACGAAACAGATCGCGCCCACGCCCACCACCCCGCCGGAGGCGCGGGTGCCCGACCACCACAAGGGCAAGCCGGGCCAGCCGGTGCCGCAGGACGACTGGGCCCAGCTCGGCGCCGTCACCACCTGCGTCGGCGGCATGGCCGGGACCTACCCCTGCAACGGCATCGATCTGATGAGCCGCGTGCCGCTGACGACCATGTCGAGCGGGGCCACGTCGGCCTCCAACCTGTGGGGCTACGTCGATCTTGACGACAACCGCGAGTACGCGATCATCGGCCTGAACAACGGCACCAGCGTGGTCGAGGTCACCGACCCGGCCAACCCGCGGGTGGTCGGCCATGTGGCCGGCAATAACTCGCAGTGGCGCGAGCTGAAGGTCTACCAGTTCCGCAACCAGACCACCAACAAGTGGGACGCCTACGCCTACATCACCACCGAGGCCTCCAACAGCGGCATCCAGATCATCAACCTGAGCAACCTGCCGAACAGCATCTCGCTGGCCAACACCTGGCGCGGCGTCTCGACCTCGCACACCGCGTTCCTCAGCAACGTCGACTGGTCGACCAGCGTCGGCAACAACCCGAATTTCTCGCCGGTCCTCTACATCAACGGCGCCAACAAAAACGGCGTGCGCCTGCTGAGCCTGGCCGATCCCGCCAACCCGGTGCAGGTCGGCGCCTGGGAGAACAACTACGTCCACGACATCTACGCCCACGTCTTCACCGACTCGCGCGCCTCGCAGTGCGAGCCGGGCCACAACCCCTGCGAAGTGGTCTTCAATTTCAGCGGCTACACCAACGGCGTCCAGGTCATCGACGTGACCAATCGCTCCCAGCCGACGCTGATCGGCTCGCTGCGCTACCCCAACGGCCAGTACACCCACTCGGGCTGGATCACCGCCAACAACAATTCGCTGTTCCTGATGGACGAGCTTGACGAGCAGAACAACGGCTCCAATACGCTGGTCCGCACCATCAACATCTCCAATCTGCGCGCTCCGACCATGAGCGGCGGCTGGACCGGCCCCGGCAAGGCGATCGAGCACAACGGCTACACGCTGGGCAACAAGTACTACATGTCCCACTATTCGCGCGGCGTGGTCATCCTCGACGTGACCAATCCCTCGGCCCCGGTCGAAAAAGCCTTCTTCGACACCTTCCCCACCAACAACAACGCGGTCTTCAACTCGGTCTGGGGCGTCTATCCCTACCTGCCGAGCGGGACGATCATCGCCAGCGACATCGAGCGCGGCCTGATCGTGCTCAAGGAGCAGACGACCGGCACCCCGACGCCCACGCCGACCGCCCTGCCGACCAACACCCCGACCGCTCTGCCGACCAACACGCCGACCCGCACACCGACGGCGCAGCCCGGCACCCCGACCAACACGCCGACCAACACCCCGACCCGCACCCCGACGGCGACCAACACCCCGACCGCCATCCCGACGGCGACCAACACCCCGACCCCCGGCGGGATCGTCAACGGCGGCTTCGAGTCCGCGACCGGCTGGACCCAGACTCCGAGCGGCATTATCTCGACCCAGCGCCCGCGCTCCGGCTCGTACAGCGCCTGGTTCGGCGGCGCCAACAGCCGCACTGAAAACCTGTACCAGCAGGTGACCGTCCCCGCCAACGGCACGCTGAGCTACTACTGGTACATGACCACCCAGGAGAGCGGCTCGACGGCCTACGATTACCTGCGCGTCCGGGTCTACAGCACCAGCGGCACGCTGCTGGGCACGGTCCGCACCTGGAGCAACGCCAGCAGCCCGAAGAACGCCTGGACGCTGGATACGGTCAGCTTGGCGGCCTACGCCGGCCAGACTGTCCGCCTCCGCTTCGATGGGACCACGGACAGCTCGCTGATCACTTCGTTCTACGTGGACGATGTGACGCTCCAGTAGCTTCCGGCCCATCCCACCGCAAAACGCCGCCCCCTACGATCTTTCGTAGG
>DASWWB010000773.1:0-4654 GCA_036406115.1 Herpetosiphonaceae bacterium | reverse complement strand
AACCCGACCTGCCGCTCGAATCCGATCTGCCCCCCAGCGACGATGACGACGATATCATGTATCTTGGAGGCGCCTGATGATTCTGTTGCTGGGCGGCACCGGCGCCTATTTCCTGGACCTTGAGGCCGAGCTGGGGCCCGGCGGCCATCAGCAGGTGGCGACGCCCTACGGCGAGGCCGGCTCGATCTACGTGCCCGAGCGCTGGGACGGCGCGATCGGCCTGGCGTCGCGCCACGGCTGGGGCCGGCTGGAGGTCTCGCCGCCGTTCGTCAACAGCCGGGCCAATCTGTGGGCCGCCCGCGAGCTGGGCGCCACCCACATTCTGAGCTGGAACGGCGTCGGCGCCATCCATCCGCTGCTCCAAGTCCACGATCTGGTGGTGCTGGACGGGATCATCGACGCCACCAAAACCCGCATCCGCTCCTTCGGCGGCGACGGGCCGGCGCGCGATCCCGGCCGGCTGGCGCTGGAGCGGCCGTTCGACAAGGCCGCCGCCGCCGCGCTCTACGCCGCCGCGCGCCGCGAGCAGCAGCGCGCGTTCCCCGCCGGCGTCTACGCCTGCTCCGAGGGGCCGCGGCTGGAGACCCGGGCCGAGATCGCCGCCTTCGGCCGGTTCGGCGCCGAGGTCGTCGGCATGACCCTGGTCCCCGAAGTGTTCCTGGCGGCCGAGCTGGGGCTGCCGTTCGCCTCGCTGGCCTACGTGACCAACTACGCCACCGGCGTCGAGCCCGGGCCGGGCGCCCCGCGCTTTTTCGGCGTCTCAGTGGCCCAGCGCTGCCTTTCGATTGTGCTGGCGGCCGCCCAGGAACTGCTGGCGGCGCCCCATGCGGAGAACCACGGATGACCTTCACCATCACCTCGCAAAACACGCCCTTCGGCTTCGCCATGTTCGCCAGCCGCCCGCATCCCAGCGGCACGATCGCGGTGCTGCTGGATGAGCCCAACCCACGGGCGGCGCTCTACGCAGCCAAAAAAAGCGGCGTCACCCGCGTGATCGAAGCCGTCACCGCCGCCTCGGTCGACCGGCTGCTGGAAAGCGGCGACGTGCTCATCCCGGACCAGCTGGCCGATCTGACCCAGGGCCGCCCCTCGACCTTTTTCGCCAATCGCGGCTACGGCTTCATCGCCCAGCACGACGTGTGGTGCCCGGCGACCCGCGAGGCGCTGCTGGCCGGCGCGCGCGAGATCAACCAGCGGGCCTTCGGCCGCGGCACCCTCGCGGTCGTCGACGAGGGGGCGGATCTGAGCGCCGCGCCAGGCTGGGGAGCGCACGCCGCAGCCGTCACCGGCGCCCCGGCAGCCTATCTCGCCAAAGAACTTGAGTTGTGTTACGCTGTGGTGGTGATTGTCGGCGCTGCCGCCTCGGAACAGGGCAACGCGATCATCGCAGCGATGTTAAAACACCTCCCGCCCGAGCGCGCCTGCGCCTGCGGCCAAACCATGGCGGCGGCCCGCGAGCGCGGCCTCGTGGGCGAGGATTGGCAAACCTGGATTGGAGACCACACCCATGGCGATTAATCTGCGAAACCAGGCCCAGATAGCGAAAATCCGCGAGGCGGGCCGGCTTGTCGCCGAGACCCACGCGATGATCCGCGAATATATCGTGCCCGGCGCCACCACGATCGAGCTTGACCGGATCGTCGAAGGCTACCTGCGCGAGCACAACGCCACCTCGCCCTTCAAAGGCTACAAAGGCTTCCCGGCCTCCACCTGCATTTCCCTCAACGATGTGATCTGCCACGGCATCCCGGACGGCACCGCCCTGCGCGAGGGCGATATCATCAGCATCGACATCGGCGCCAACCTCGACGGCTGGCACGGCGACTCGTGCGTCTCCTACGGCGTCGGCGCGATCGATCCGATCAGCCAGAAGCTGCTCGACGTGACCAAGCGGGCGATGGAGCTGGGCATCGCCGAGGCCCGCGACGGCAACCGCCTGGGCGACATCGGCGCGGCGATCCAGGAGTATGTCGAGGCCAACGGCTTCTCGGTGGTCCGCGAGTACACCGGCCACGGCATCGGCCGCAGCATGCACGAGGCGCCGACGGTGCTGCACTACGGCAAGCGCGGCACCGGCCTCAAGCTGCGCGCCGGCATGGTCCTGACTGTCGAGCCGATGGTCAACGCCGGACTGCCCGACACCCGCCAGATGCGCGACGGCTGGACGGTCAAGACCGTCGACGGCTCCCGCTCCGCCCAGTTCGAGCACGAAATCGCCATCACCGAGGCGGGGCCCGAACTGATGACAGTCCTCTAAGCGGGGCCGCCATGACCCGACTGAAGCTGCTGGCCAGTCCGCTGGCGCTGGCGCTCGCCGCGCTGGCGCTCGACCGCTATGTGAAAGTCTGGACGCTGGGGCGATTCGATAGCCCCGGCGCCGGCTTCGACCCCATCCCCGGCCTGCTCCGCCTGACCTATGTCGAGAATCGCGGCGTGGCCTTCGGCCTGTTTCAAAACAATTCGACCCTTTTTGGCATTATCGCGGTGTTAATCATCGCGGGGGTGATGGCCTACGCCAACCGCTGGTTCTGGCAGACCTCGCTGCTCGGCCGCGCCAGCCTGGCGCTGGTGCTGGCGGGCGGCCTGGGCAATGTGATCGACCGGCTGCGCTACGGCTTCGTCGTCGATACGATCCACCTGATCCCCCTGCCGGTGTTCCAGGTCTTCAACATCGCCGACGCGGCGATCTCGCTGGGGGCGGTCGGGCTGTTCTGGACGCTGTGGCGCGAAGACGCCCGCCAGCGCCGGGAGCAGGCGGCGGCCAAGATTTCCGAAGCCTAGGCCATGGGCGAACGCGAACAGGTGGCCGACGAGATCATCGAGCTGGGGCGGCTGCTGCACGGCAGCGGGATTTTCCGCGCCCGCGCCGGCAACATCAGCGCCAGGCTGGGCGACGGAACCCTGCTGATCACCACGCCGTCCACCCACAAAGGGCTGCTCCGCCCCGCCGATCTCATCGCGCTTGACGGCGACGGCGCCCCGCTCGAGCCCGGCGCCTCCTCGTCGGAGACGCCGCTGCACCTGGCGGCCTACCGGGCCAGCCCGCGGATCGGCGCCGTGCTGCACGCCCATCCTGTCGCCTGCACCGTCCTGGCACATCGCGGGCTGGCGCTGGCCGCCGGCCTGGCCGAGGAGGGGCGGCCGGTCTTGGGCGAGCCGCCGCTGCTCGACGAGGCCGACCTGGCCGCCCGCGACGCGGCTTGGGGCGCGGCGGTCGCGGCCGGAACCCGCGCCGCCCTGCTGGCGCGCCATGGCGCGATCGTCGCCGGCGCCGACCTGCGCGATGCCTTCTGCAAAATCGAGCTGTGCGAGTGGATCGCCGAGCTTCAGCTGCGCTTGGCCGCCCTCGGCGCGCCCTGAGCGCCGCCCGGGCCGCTGTTTGAGAGGAAGATGCCCCGATGGACGAGATCACGCGCTACACCGAACAAAACCGCCAGGCCTGGAACGAGATCGCCCAGGCCCGGCACGCGGCCATGTGGCCCGCCGCCAGCTTCTTCGCCGAGGGCGGCTCGCTGCTCGACCAGCGCGCGCTCCAGGCGGCCGGCGAGCTGCGCGGCCGGCGCCTGCTCCATCTCCAGTGCGCCACCGGCGAGGAAACGCTGTCCTGGGCGATCGCCGGCGCCCGCGTCACCGGCGTCGACATCAGCGACGATCAGATCGATCTGGCCCGGCGCAAGGCCGACGCCGCCGGCCTGGAGGCCGAGTTCGTCGCCGCCGATGTCTACGCCCTGCCGCAGCAGCTCCAGGCCGGCGACTTCGATCTGGTTTACACCGGCGGCGGCTCGCTGCCCTGGCTGCCCGACCTCCACGGCTGGGCGCGGGCGATCGCCGCCGCCCTCGCGCCCGGCGGCCGGCTGATCCTGCTGGAGGAGCATCCGCTGGCTGGCTGCCTGTGGGTCGCCGACCGCAAGGTGCGGATCGACTACAACTATTTCGGCCGCGCCGAGCCGGATTTCTCCACCACCTGGAGCCACTTCCGCGGCGGCGAGAACGCCAAGCAGACCAAAGTCGAGTTCCAGTGGCCGCTCGGCGACATCGTGACCGCGCTGGCCCGCGCCGGGCTGCGGATCGATTCGCTGGAGGAGTTCCCCAGCCAGGCCAACTGGCGCTTCGGCGAGCTGCTCGACTCGGTCCAGTGGATCCCGGGCGAGTATCTGTTGGCGGCGACGAAAGGCTGAGCCCATGCTGATCGACACCCACGCCCACGTCACCGCCGACGCCTTCGCCGAGGATCGGGGCGCCGCGCTGGCCCGCGCCCGCGAGGCCGGCGTCACCCGCGTCATCAACATCGGCTACGATCTGCCCTCCTCGGCCGCCAGCATCGAGCTGGCCGCCAGCGAGGAGATGGTCTGGGCCGCCGCCGGCATCCAGCCCCACTACGCCCAGGAGACCGGCGAGGCCGAGCTTGAGCGGCTGCGCGAGCTGCTGGCCCGGCCCAAGGTCGTGGCGCTGGGCGAGATCGGCCTTGACTACTACCACAAGCGCGCGCCCGAAGACGCCCAGGAGGCGCTGTTCCGCCGCCAGCTCGCCATGGCCCGCGAGTTGGGGCTGCCCGTGATCATCCACAGCCGCGACGCCCGCGCCGACACCGTGCGCATCCTGGCTGACGCGGCCGGCGGCGTCGACGGGGTGATGCACGCCTTCAGCGGCGATT
>DASWWB010000772.1:0-7512 GCA_036406115.1 Herpetosiphonaceae bacterium | reverse complement strand
GACCGGGGCCTGGCCCTGCGCGCCGCCCGGCTGTTCGCCGCCGCCGCCGCCATCCGCGAGGAAGCGGGCGCGCCGCCGGAGCGACCTTGGCTCGACGGGCGGCTGGCACTGCTCCGCGCCCGCTTGTCGGACGAAACTTGGGAATCCGCCTGGGCCGCCGGCCGCGCGCTGCCGCGCGAGCCAGCCATGGCCGAGGCATTGGACGACGGCGACACCGATCGCTGAAAGGAGTTGGCATGCCACCGCAAACCATAACCCACCGCATCAATGGCTTTTCGCTCAGCCTGTCGCGCGCGACCAGCCAGCTGGAAATCACCTCCGACGACAGCGCCGACGAGATGATGGTGATCGAGGCCGATGAGCTATGCGCGCTGGCGATCTTCCTGCGCATCCCGCATATCGCCGCCATGGTCGATGAGATGTCGGCCCAGCTCTGCGCCGACGACGGGGCGCGGGACGCCGCATTCGCCGGCCAGCAGGTTGCGCTCGGCGGGCCGCTCGCCGCCTACGCCGCGAGCGGCGAGGAGATTGTCCAGCAGCCCGGCGAGAGCTACGAATCCTGGGTGGCGCGCTGCCGGGCCGCCGGCATCGATGTCCAGATCGACCCGCTGGCTGACTGATGAGCAGCACGCCAACCGTGATCGCGGCCCGCAGCCCGGGGCGCGCCCTTGCATCCTATCGCACGTTCTTGAGCGGCGCCGCCGGCCTGGCCCTGCTGCTGAGTCTGTTCTCAGGTTCGGCGCGCTTCGCGATCTGCGCCTTGCTGCTGCTGTTCGGCCCCGGCTTCCTGGTCGAGACCTGGCTCGGCCTTGAGTTGCCGCACCTGGCCCGCCCGGCCGTATGGCTCGGAATCAGCATGGCGGCGGTGCCGGTCCTGTACCTGTGGCTGCCGGCGCTGGGCCTGACGCTGCGGGCCGCCTGGTTCGTCGCGCTGCCGCTGCTGGCGGCGGGCGTGTTTTTGCGCCTCTGGGCGCGGCCGCCGGAGCTGCTGCCGCGCGGCCAGGGCCTGTCGGCCGCGCTGCTGGCGACTCTGGCGGCGATCCTGGCGCTCACCGCCTGGACTCGCTGGCTGCATATCCGCGGCCTGGTCTTCCCGGTCTGGGTTGATTCGGTCCACCACGCCCTGATGATCCGGGTGATGGCCGAGACGGGCCGGCCGCCCCTGTCGCTGCGCCCGTACCTGCCGGTCGACGGGCTCTCCTATCACTGGGGCTACCACAGCCTGGCGGCGCCGCTGGTCGTGCTCAGCGGCCTGTCGGTGCCGACCGTGATGCTCTGGCTGGGCCAGCTGCTCGGCACGCTGCATGTCCTGGCGGTGGGCGGCGCCGCCGCCGTGCTGTTCCGCCGCCCGGTCGCCGCGCTCGGCGCGGGGCTGGTGGTCGGCCTGGTCTCGATCATGCCGGCGTTTTTCGTCAGCTGGGGGCGCTACACGCTGCTGGCCGGGCTGCTGCTGCTGCCGGCGGTCCTGATCGTGAGCTGGGAGTGGCTGCGCCGGCCGGGCTGGAAGGGCGTCGCGGTGCTGGCGCTGCTGCTGGCGGGACTCAATCTCATCCATATCGTCGCCTTCAGCATCGCCGCCGTCTGGTGCGCGGCGGCCTGGCTGGTCGGGCCGGCCGACAGCCGCTGGCGGCTGTTCGGGCGCCTGGCCGCCGCCGGCACCGCCGCCCTCGTGCTGACCGGCCCCTGGATCGAGCTGCTGGTGCGCCAGACCATCGCCACCAGGGGCAGCGGCCCCATGACGCTCAACGGCAATGATCAAATCAACAGCCTGCGCGACGCCCAGGGCCTGCTCTGGACCATGGACAACCCGAAGCTGGTCGGGCTGGCGCTGCTGGCGGCGCTGCTGGCGATCTATCGCCGCCAGCGGGCCGCCGCCGCGATCGTCGTCTGGTGGGCGCTGGTCCTGCTCGCCGCCAACCCGGTCTGGATCGGCTTGCCCTATCTGTCGTTCTTCAACAACACCATCATCGCGATCGCGATCTTCGTGCCGTTCACGCTGCTGCTCGGCGGCGGCCTGGCGGCGCTCGACGATCTCCTCGCCGGCCTGGCTGACCGCCCGCCCCCCGCCGAGAGCGCCGGCGAGCCCGCAGCCGCGAGGCGACGGCGGGCGGTCCGCACCTGGCGCGCCGCCCGCAACATGCTGCTGCTGGCCTTCGCCACCACCCAGGCTTTCGGCTTCCGCGAGGTGATCAACGGCGACACGATCACCGCCAACGCCGACGATCTGGCGGCGATCACCTGGCTGGCCCGCAACACGCCGCCGGACGCCCGCTTCGCCCTCAACACCATCCCCTGGAACCGCTACGGCGTGGCCCGCGCCACAGACGGCGGCTGGTGGGCGCTGATCCTGGCCGGGCGCCAGGTCAGCACGCCGCCGGTCGTCTACACATTCGGCACCCAGGCCTACCGCGACCAGGTGCGGGCGGTCACCGGCTGGCTCAGCGACGCCGAGAACAAAACGCCGGCCGAGCTCGCGGCTTGGATGAGCCAGAACGGCTACGCCTACGCCTACGCCAGCGACAAGGGCCGCATCTTCGACGGCGCCGAGCTGGCGGCGGCCCCCGAGTTCCAGCAGATCTACCACGAGGGCCGCGTCTGGATTTACCGGCTCAAAGCCGCTCCCTAGCGCCCGGGCCGCCGGCGGCGGGCGGCCCGATGCCGCAGCGCATCACAACATAACTCTTGACAGACATGGGGGTGCGTGCTACCCTTTGGGGCAAGATTTAAGAAATTTTTATTGCGCCCATCGCGTAGAAATGGGGCTGGGCATGGACCTTGGCGCCCAACCAACCGCATCGACTCCCAGCGATGCCTCCCAATCAACGCCATCCCGCTCCCAACCCAAAGCAGAGCCAACCACCCCCGTGGCTGACCCGGCAGCCGGGAGCGAAGAGCTGATCAAGCGCATGCGCGACTACTGGCCGGCGCCTGATTTCCGCCTGGTCAGCAAAGCCTACGCCTTCGCCAAACAAGCCCACGCCAACCAATTCCGCAAATCCGGCGAAGCCTTCTTCGAGCATCCAGTCAGCGTCGCCCACATTTTGATCAACCTCAAGCTGGATCCGCCGTCGATCGCCGCCGCCCTCCTGCACGATGTCGTCGAGGACACCGAGGTCACCATCCAGGTCATCGAGCGCGAGTTCGGCCGCGAGGTCTCGCACATCGTCGACGGCGTCACCAAGCTGACCAAGCTGGAAGACCAGACCCGCGAGGAAGCCCAGGCCGGCACGTACCGCAAAATGTTCATCGCCATGGCCGATGATCCGCGCGTGGTGCTGATCAAGCTCGCCGACCGCCTCCACAATCTGCGGACCCTCGGCGCCATGCCGCCCCACAAGCAGCAGCGCATCGCCCGCGAAACCCTCGATATCTACGCCCCGCTGGCCCACCGCCTCGGCATCTGGCAGTTCAAATGGGAGCTGGAGGATGTCGCCTTCCGCTACCTGAACGCCGAGAAATACGCCGAGATCGGCCAGCAGCTGGCCTTGCGCCGCGAAACCCGCGAGCGGATCATCCAGCGCGTCATCGCCCGCCTGCGCCAGACCCTGGAGCGCGAGAACATCGAGGCCGAGGTCACCGGCCGCCCCAAGCACATCTACTCGATCTACCGCAAGATGGATCGCAAGAAGGTCGGGCTTGATCAGATTTTCGACCAGCTGGCGGTGCGCGTCATCGTGCGGACCGTCGACGAATGCTACCGGGTGCTGGGCATCGTCCACGCCACCTGGACGCCGGTGCTGAGCGAGTTCGACGATTACATCGCCGTGCCCAAGGAGAGCATGTACCGCTCGCTGCACACCACGGTGATGATCCCCGGCGGCCAGCCCTGCGAGGTCCAGATCCGCACCCAGGAAATGCACGAGGTGTCGGAGCACGGCATCGCGGCCCACTGGCGCTACAAAGAGGGCTTCGGCCGCACCGACCAGTCGTTCGAGGCCAAGCTCGATTGGCTGCGCTCGTCGATCGACCTGCGGCGCGACCTGGAGCCGACCGAGTTCATCGAGTCGGTCAAGGGCGACGTGCTCCAGGAGCAGGTCTACCTTTTCACGCCGAAGGGCCAGATCATCGACTTGCCGAAGGGCTCGACGCCGATCGACTTCGCCTATCGCATCCACTCCGAGGTTGGCAACCGCTGCATCGGCGCCCGGGTCAACACCAAGCCGGTGCCGCTGCACTACCCGCTGCAAAACGGCGAGATCGTCGAGATCCTGACCAGCAAAGCCGCCCGCGGCCCGTCGCGCGACTGGCTCGAATATGTCAAATCGTCGAGCGCCCGCACCCACATCCGGCGCTGGTTCCGGCGCCAGAACCGCGATGTCAACGTCGCCGCCGGCCGCGAGCTGCTGGACAAAGAGCTGAAGCGGCTGGGCGTCAAGCCGACGCTCGACGAGGTGACGCGGGTCAACGGCTACAAGACGATCGACGACATGATGGCCCACATCGGCAACGGCGACCTCTCGCCGCGCCAAGCCATCCAGCGCGTGATCAGCGTCCAGCCGACGGCCGACGAGCCGCTGGCCGCCATCCCGACTGTCGCCCCGCCCGCCACGCCCAGCGCCGGGATCACGGTGCGCGGCACCCAGGATGTGCTGACCAAGCTGGCGCGCTGCTGCAACCCGGTCCAGCCCGAGCCGATCATCGGCTACGTGACCCAGGGCAAGGGCATCACCATCCACCGGGTGGACTGCTACAGCGTGCTCAACGAGCGCCATAAGGAGCGGCTGATCGACGTGGCCTGGGGCTGCGAGACCACCCAATCCTACCCGGTGCCGGTGCGGATCGAAGCCTGGGACCGCGTCGGCCTCTGGCGCGACGTGACCAACACGATCGCCGACGCCGGGATCAACATCCAGTCGGTCTACCAGATGCCCAACAAACACCACGGCCGCGCCACGCTCCTCGCCACCATCCACATCGAAAGCCTCAATCAGCTGGTGATGATCCTCGACAAGCTGAACCGGGTCGCCGACGTGATCGAGGCCCGGCGCGAAAACACGGCCTTCACCGCGCCCGCCGGCTAGCGCCGAGGGGGGAGCGATCGTTCACCCTTGACGGGACGGGCGCCTGGCGCGACCATGCAGCCAGCATTGTTGCCGAACGTTGGAACCCGAAGATGCATGAATTCCCCACCGAGCGCGCGGCGCTGGCCGCGCGCATTCAGTTGTTCGCCGCCTTCCTCCTGGTCCTCAACCTGGCCGCGCTGGCGATCCAGGCCCTCGCCGGCTCCGGCGAGGACGCCCGGCTCGCGCTGGGGATCGTCGGCTTCAACCTGCTGATCCTGGCGCCGGTCTACGCGCTGCGCCGCAGCCCGCGCGCCGCCGCCCTGGTCGTCGCCTATCTCATCTTGATAACCCTGGCGCTGGCGGCGATCGGCCCGCTGAGCGGCAGCATCGACGGCTCCACCTGGACCCTGTTCCAAATCCCGCCCCTGATCGCCACGATCGTCATCAACCAGCGCCGGATCACGGTGGGGCTGGCCGCCTTCGCCGCTGCGGCGCTGGGCCTGGTCGGCGCCAGCCAGATCAGCGGCCTGCTCCCCGTGCGCCTGGACGCGGCGGCCAGCGCGCTCTGGAGCAACCTGGGGCTGCAAATCGTCGCTCTGGGCGTGGTGGCGCTGACAATCTATCTGCTGGAAGCGCGGGCGTTGCAGGCGCTGGAGCGGGCCAAGGGCTCCGAGCGGCGCATCGAGCAGCAGCTCGGCCGCGAGCGCGAGCTGGTCGCCAAGCAAACGCTCCTCGCGGAGCAGCTGGGCGAGCGGCTGCGCCAGCTTGCCCAGCGCGAGCGCGAGCTGGCGGCCCAGTCCAGCGCCCGCCAGGCGCTCCAGGCGGCGATCAGCCACATCGCGGCCCCGGTCATCCCGGTGCTGCCGGGCGTGGTGGTGATGCCGCTGATCGGCGGCTTCGACGCGGAGCGGGCCGCGCTGCTGACCGGCGCGCTGCTGGCGGGCGTCGAAGCCAACCGCGCCAAGGTGGCGGTGATCGATGTGACCGGCGTGGCGCTGATCGACGAGGCGGTGGCCGGCGAGCTGTTGCGGGCCGCCAGAGCCTGCGCCCTCCTCGGCGCCGCGCCGCTGCTGGTCGGCATCGGCCCCGAGGCAGCCCAGACGCTGGCGGGGCTGGGCAGCAGGCTCGACGGCCTGCGCACCGCCGCCGATCTCCAGGCCGGCGTCGCAACGGCCATGCGGCTGCTGGGGAAATCAGCGCCGCCAGCCAAGGACTGAGACCTTCTCGCTGTCTGAGCCGCGTTTTCCTCGCAGCACCGATTCGACGCCTAGGAACGATCCCTGGCCGCCGGACGTTCTCCTGATGCCTCGCTGGTTGAAAGGAGCACTGCATGTCGAAACATCGCGAGCGGCTGTATTGGGCGGTGATCGTGGTTCTCATCGTTGTGATTGGAACGCTGGGCGTTCGGCTGTCGAGCCTGAGCAAGGCTGAGAGAACGACGTATTCCGCGCTGACCGACGGCGTGCATAGCTCCTGGCGCAGGGCGCAAATTCATCTGACCGTGGCGATTGACCCGGCCGGCAGCGTTGCGCTCGGCCAGCCAGAGCGTCTGTCGCCGGCGCGCGCTCTTGAGCTGGCGGAGCGCGATCTGCGGGAAGCAGAGCTGGCAAGCAGAACATACAGCGCGGCCCTAACGAGAGGGATTGGCGAATTTCCAGTATCGGACATGATCCCGGCGCTGATGACACGGTATGCTGACGCGCTCGGCGATCTTCGCGAGCAGTTCGCAGATACGGGCTCCATAACGCCGGCGATGGAGGAGTCGCTCACGCTCATGCGGAATGATCTTGAGCTGTTCATGGCGACATTGCCCTATCAGATGCTCATGGAAGCCGATCCGCCCACGATTGGGCGGCTCCTCGATAGCCGGATTCGACAAGGACTGACGCATCCCGCCGCCAGGGAAATGCTTGGGACGGGCAAATAGTCAGCCCTGCCCTCGCTAAAAGAACGCAGGCCCGGCACTGAGTGCCGGGCCTGCGCTGGTTCAATCAGCCTACTGCGTAGCGAGGCTGGTGTTCATGTGGGGTTCGGGCTGGAAATCGCTGGTGTTGCCGGCCCAGTCGCGGGCGCGGACGCGGAAGGCGTAGATCGCCGGCGTCGGGTCCTGGACCAGATAATCAGCGTTGGTGTAGGGCGTCGTGGTCAGCCAATCCTGCCACTCGCCGCCGTCGCGCTGCACCTGCACATCGAAGCTGGCCACGCCCGAGGCGTCGTCGACGCCCTGCCAGACCACCTGGAACTGGCCGGCGCCCTGGTCGCGGATGGCGACCACCTCGGCCGAGGGCGGCTTGCTGTCGGTGCGCGGCACCCAGGCCAGGGCGTCGTAGCGCACCGAGAGCCAGGAGTCGCTGGTGATATCGCTCAGCCGGACCTCATTGGTGCCGTCGGGCTTGAAGAAGAAGGTGCCGAGCGACTTCCACACCGCCTGGTTGCCTTCCTGATCGAGCGCGACATTGGTCTGGCCGCCCTCGTGCTTGATCTCGTACTGAGCCGATCTGGTGGCTGG
>DASWWB010000771.1:0-1960 GCA_036406115.1 Herpetosiphonaceae bacterium | reverse complement strand
ATGCCGCCGGCGTTGGCGACCCGCACCTCGCCGGCCCGCAGATCGGCGTAGCACACGGCGCAGTTCTGGCGGGTGGCCTGCATCTGCGGAGCCAGCGCCTGGCTGAGCCGCGCCAGCAGCGCCGCCGGGGACCAGGGCCGGTCGAGCGTCGCCTCGAGCAGGGCCACGCTGGTCGCCATCAGCAGGGCGGCGGGCAGCCCTTTGCCCGAGACATCGCCGACCGCGATCGCCAGATGATCGTCGGCGAAGGCGGCATAGGCGTAAAAGTCGCCGCCAAGCTCCAGGGCCGGCCGGCTCACCCCGGCGATGTCGAGTCCGGGGCAGGCGGGGGCGGCGGCGGGCAGCAGGCGCTGCTGGATCTCGTGGGCCAGCGCTAGCTCGCGCCGGAGGCGGTCGGTCAGCGTTGTCAGCTGGCTGTTGGCGGCCGCCAGGCGGTGGCGGGCCAGGAAACTCTCCCAGCGCTGCCGGGACAGGTAGCCGTAGACGATGCCGAAAGCGATCAGCGTTGTGATCACCCGCACCAGCAGATTGACCATCAGCTGCGGCTCGCCGGCGCTGGTCAGCCATGCCGCCGCCACCGCCGCCACCGCCAGGCTGGCCGCGACGAAGCCCGCCATCCAGCGCGGCGGCGCTGGCAAGAGGCAGATCACGATGATCGCAAACAGATGGGTGGTGTTTCTGGAGGATTGCCCCGTCAGCACGACCAGCGCGGTGCTGATCACGCCGATTGTCAGGCCGAGGACGATCGCGAGCAGATACACCGCGCGCATGGACGTCCGCCGGTGCAGCAGCCAGCTGATCGTCAGGGCCACCAGGATCATAACGCCGTGCAGCGGGACGACCGCAGCGCGGATGTGCGGCTCCATCACCGCGGCGATCGGCGTGACCGCGAGGTACAGCAGGCCCGCGCACAGGCTGAGCGGGATGCCGATGCTGCGGAGGATCTCGCGGTTTTCGCGGTCGAAATCGGCGGCGAGATGGGCGTAGTCCCGCGGCACCGGATCCAGGCCGCCGAACACCCAGCGAAGACGACGCATAGCCCATCCTTTCGGCGCCACGACTGCCGGCGGCGCCGGGCCGGTTCAGCGTACAATGCGCCTGGGGATTATCGCAAAGGAGGTTCGCCATGGCAACGCCGCTGGCCTATTACCAGCAATTGATTGATGCTCTGACCGACTGGCCGAGCGTGTCGGTCATCAGCCGCCGCATCCAGGAGTGGCCCGCCAAGATCTACGGCGGCGAGGGAGCGGATTCGTTCAACGCCTTGATGGCGCAGTTAAGCGACGAGCAGCGCGAAGCGGTCGCCGCGCTGGTCCAGCAGTCCCATGAAAACGGCGTTTTCCAGACGCTTTCCTATCTCAACGATGAGATGAACTTGGCGGGGCTGCGGCTCGTCCGCGACGGCGTCGAATTGGCCGTCGAGCCCTACGGCACGGAGCTGTACTGGGATTGGCTGGCGCGCAAGGACGGCGCGGCCTGGCCCGACCATCAGCTTGATCCGCAATACCGCCCGGCGAGCGAGTGAGGGCGGCCGTTCGGCGGCGGGGCGTTCCGCATGCTGCGACGCCCCGGGCGGCTTGGTGCGAGGGTCGCGCGTTAGGCGCCGGGGCGGCGCGAGGCCAATCACGCTAAACGGGAACGCCGCCAGCCCGAGGGCCGGCGGCGTTCCCGTTCCGTCGCGGAGCGCTGGGTTAGTTGCGCGAGATGAGCGGGAAGAACAGCTTGCGGATCGGATCCGCCTCCTCCAGCTCGAAGGCGCCGATCTCGCAGGCGGCGCCCTGGGGCCTGCTGACGCCGCGCTGGTCGACGCCGGGGCAGCTCATGCCGCCGGCGTTGAGCGCCGGGCTGCCGGGCAGCAGGGCGTGGGTCCAGGTCGGCCCGCCGTTGTCGGCGAGCGGCCCGGCGAGGACATTGGCGACGCGGGGTTGGTCGCCGGGGCCGGTGAGGCGGCAGGTGGCGT
>DASWWB010000770.1:0-1762 GCA_036406115.1 Herpetosiphonaceae bacterium | reverse complement strand
CAGCGTCGGCGACGAGACGTCCGCCGCAGGGCAGAGCCCGTAGCTCATCTCATCGATGCCGATGTAGTTTGAGCTGCTGCCGCTGGGTCCGCCGCTGGTGACGAAATAGCGGAAGGCGAAGCGGCCGCTCGTCGGCGCGTCGAGCCCGCTGAGCGTGACGGTGAACTGGGTCCACTGCCGCGGATAGACGCTGTTGGTCAGAGTGGGATTGATGCTCAGCAACAGGGTGCCGAAGTCGCCGACGCTGGTGGCGCTCGATCCGACATCGGTGCTGGCCCCTGCGGTGCTGAGGCGCAGCTCCAGGCGATCGGGATACTCTCTGGCCTCGACGATGGTGCGCGTCCAAAAGCTGAGCGTGCTGCCGTTGCTGAGCGACATCACCGGCGTCAGCAGCCAGTTGCTGATGTTGCCGGTTCCCGATGTGTTTCGGTAGTCCGCCGCGATGTAGCCGCTGCCCGAATGGGCAGCGAACTTGGTGGAATCGCCCTGGAACCAGCTGGTGGTGCCGACCGGCGCGCTGAGGTTTTGCAGCGACCAGCCCGCGCCCGGGAGCGCGCTCACGGTGTCGAGGCTTGTGGCGACGCAGGCCGAGGGCGGCTGGGCGGCTGCCGCCTTCCCCGCGCCGGACTGCGGGCGCGCCGCCGCCGTCGCTCCCCCGCGAACGAGCAGCAGCGGGATGAGCAGCAGGGCGATGATCCGGCGCCAGGAGCAGGCGGGGCGGGACGAGCGGGGATCGAGGCTGATGAATGAAGCGAGCATGGATGATCTCCTGTCCTAGCAGAATGGGGCGGATGGCAGCCGGATGCGGCATGGTCGAACGGCGCGGCTGGCTGGCGGCGCTGCCGGAAGGCGAAAGATTGATCGGCCGACCCCGGCGACCCGTGCGAGACCGGGCCGCCTGCGCGCGGGCGCGGCGAGCCTGGCAGCCGCGCCGGCCCTGGTTGCGGGGCTCGGCGGGGGCGGCGTTCCGTCTATTGGGGAGCGGGATGCGTGGCCCCGGAGAGGAAACAGTGGTTGGCCTGGATCCAGTATCGCCGCTAGCGGGCGCGCTGTCTATCGTACGGGTTCGATCTTTGGATCAATCATGTTCGATGCGACGATCGAATCATCGACCGAGGGCGTCGTGCCGCAGCGCCAGGGCCAGCCGGCGCGCCCCCTCGGGGATGGCGGCCTCGGCGGTGCTAGCGTAGCCGAGCAGCAGCCCGCCGCGCGGGAGCGGCTCCAGGCTGTAGCGCGAGAGAGCGGCGGCGTTGACCTCGTGGCGGGCCGCCTGGTCGCTCGCCCGCCGATCATCCATCCCCGGCGGCAGCCAGGCGACGAGGTGCATGCCGGCCTCGGGTATGCGAATGTCGAGCAGATCGTCGAGCCGCGTCTGCAACTCGCGCCGCAGCAGCTCGCGCCGGGCGCGGTACAGCTCGCGCATCCGCCGCAGATGGCGGGCGAAGTGGCCCTCGGCCAGGAAATCGGCGAGCGCGAGCTGCTCCAGCAGGGGCGGGTGGATCGCCTGCACCCGGCGCAGCGCCAGCAAGGAATCCATTAGCTCCGGCGGCGCGACCAGGTAGCCCAGGCGCAGCGCGGGGAACAGCGTTTTGCTGAAGCTGCCGATGTACAGCACCCGCCCGGCCTGGTCGAGGCCTTGGAGCGCCTCCAGCGGGCGCCCGCCGAAACGGTACTCGCTGTCATAGTCGTCCTCCAGGATCCAGGCCCCGCGGCGCTCCGCCCACTCCAGCAGCGCCAGCCGGCGGCCCAGGCTCATGGTGAC
>DASWWB010000769.1:0-2240 GCA_036406115.1 Herpetosiphonaceae bacterium | reverse complement strand
AGCGGCAGGCCCGCCAGCTGGTCGGCGGGATCGGCGCCGGCGTCGGCGGGGCCGACCAGCGCGCGGAACGCCGGATTGTGGCGCAGGCAGCGGTAGTCGGGCGTGCTGTCGTACAGCGCGATCGCCGAGGGCACGCTCTGGATAATCGCTTCGAGGGTTTGGGCGTGGTGGCGGAGGAACTCGCCGGCCATGCGCTGCTCGCCGACCAGCCGCGACTGGTCAAGCGCCAGCGCCAGGCAGAAGGCCAGGTTGGCGGCGGCCTCCAGCTCGGCGCCGCCGACAGCCGGGCCGGGGGCGATGCCGATCAGCGCCAGGACGCCGAGCCGCCTGCCGCGGGCGGTGAGCGGGGCGAGGATGATCGAGCGCAGCAGCAGGCCGTCGGCCAGGGCGGCGCGGGCGAGCGGCTGGCCGGCCGGATCGTCGCCGGCCAGCAGGGCGGCCTGGCGGCTGTGAAGCGCGGCGGCGGCGCCCGCCAGCAGCGCCTCGTCCAGGCGCGGGCAGGCGGCGCAGACACTGGCGGCGCGGGCGGCCGCGCGCAAGTTGCCCAGATCATCGGTCAGGTAAATCACGCAGAGGTCGGCCAGCGCGCTGCCGGCCAGATCGGCGGCGATTTGGGGCAGCGCGGCCTCGGGGTGCGCCGCCGTCTCCAGGGCCGCGCGCGCCTTCGTCAGCGGATCGGCGGCAAGCACGGCGCTCTCGGTGATGCCGGCGGCGATCTGGAAGCTGGAAAATCGTCGTGTGCTCATAGCTCTGCTCGCGGTGAGGGTTGGATAGGTCAATCAGGCCGCGCGGTTCGGATCGATGGGAGGCGCCGCGACGCCGGAAATCAGTCTATCCCATCTCATCAAACGCCGCTATCAGGGAATCCCTGAGCGGGGGAACGCAGGGGGAGGCGCGGGTGATACGATGCGCCGTCGCAGGCGGCAGATGGTATGATGGGAGCTGATTTGGCTCAGGGATCATCCCGCCGCGGCCGGGCCGACCGAGCCGCCGCAGACGCGAGGAGCGCGCATGGAACCAACGGCAACCGCAGCCGGCAGCAGAATCTACAACCGACAGCTGCTCTCAATCTACGATGTCGGCGTGCACGGCATCTCCAACAAACTGTTCTGGCGCTGCCCGACCGAGCGCATCATCGGGTTTTACGGGCGCCACCTGGCGCGGCGCCACCTCGATATCGGCGTGGCGACCGGCTTCATCCTGGACCAGGCGATCCCGCCCGGCGCCACGCCCCAGCTCACCCTGATGGATTTGAACGAAAACTGTCTCTACGCGGCGGCGGAGCGGCTGGCGCCATTCCGGCCGGCGCTGGTCAAGGCCGACGTGCTCAGGCCGCTGCCGCTGCGCCCGGCCAGCTTCGACTCGATCGGCCTCGGCTATCTGCTGCACTGCCTGCCGGGGACATTGCGGGAAAAAGGCGCGGCCTTCGCCGAGCTGCGAACGCTGCTCGCGCCCGGCGGCGTGGTGTTCGGCAGCACCATCCTGGGCGGGCTGCCCGGCCTCCCGGCCCCGACCCGCCGGCTGATGGATTTTTACAACAGCAAGGGGATTTTCTCAAACCAGCGCGACACGCCGGAGCTGCTGGAGGCGGCGCTCGCCACCCATTTCAGCAGCCACAGCGTCGAGCTGATCGGCTGCGTGGCGCTGTTCGCCGGCTACGCCTGATCCTGGCGCGCAGGCGGCAGCGGCGGGGCGCCGGCGATGGCGCGCAGCACGTGGAGCGTCGCCAGGGCGTCGGCGCGGGCGCGATGGGTGCCGGGCGTGAGCCGGAAGTGGGCGCAGGCGTCCATCAGCCGGGCGCGCTGGCCGGGGGCGTAGGCGCGGAAGGCCGCTAGCACGCAGCCCCACGAGACTGCCAGCGCCGGCAGCCCGGCCTGGAGGCAGCAGAACCCGAGGATGCGGCCGTCGAAGCTCACATTGTAGGCCAGCGCGATTTTGCCATCCAGCACCCGCGCCAGCTCGGGGTACAGCTCGTCGAAGCTCGGGGCGCCGCGCAGCTGGGCCGGGCCGATGCCATGCACCTGGGAGGCGGCGGCGTTCATCCGCCCCTGCGGCCGGACCAGGCTTTCCAGCAGCGTGGCGCCGTCGGGCCCGATCACCGCCACATCGACGACTTCGGCGCTGGCGTGGGTGCCGGTCGTCTCGGTGTCCAGCACCACCCAGCCGTCGGCCTGCGCGACGAGCTTGGCCGCCCAGGCTTGGATGTCGCGGCGGCCGCTCGGCTGGCTGATCCGCGTCAG
>DASWWB010000768.1:0-4413 GCA_036406115.1 Herpetosiphonaceae bacterium | reverse complement strand
GCGCTCCACCAAGCTCTCGGCGTGCGAGACAAACAGCAGCGTGCCGCCCTGCGCCTTGCGCTCCTCGATCCGGGCGACGCATTTGTCGCGGAACGCGGCGTCGCCGACCGCGAGCACTTCGTCGATAAACATGATATCGGGGACCAGCGTCAGGGCCAGGCTCATGCCCAGGCGGGCGCGCATCCCGCTTGAATAATATTTGATCGGCGTGTCGAGCGCATCCGTCAGCCCGGCGAAGGCGACTAGCTCGTCAAGCCGCTCTGCGATCATCCGTGCCGGGAAACCCTGGATCGCGCCGCTCAAAAACAGGTTCTCGCGCCCGGTGAGCTCGGCGTTGAACCCGGCCCCGAGCGCGATCAGGGGCATGAACTGGCCGCGCACCTCGACGCGCCCGGTGGTGGGCGCGGTGATGCCGCACAGCACCCGAAACAGCGTGCTTTTGCCCGACCCGTTGGCGCCGACAATGGCGACCGACTCGCCGCGCCCGACCGTGAAGGAGATGTCGCTGAGCGCCCACAGCGCGCCCCGCTGCGGCGCCGCAGGGGCGCCGAGCCAGCGCCGCAGCAGCGGAAGCGCCTCGTGGCGGAGGCTGAGGCGGTATCCGCCGCGCCAGTAGCGCTTTGAAACATGCTCGGCCAGCACCGCCGGCCCGCGTTCGGAACGGTCCATGATCCCTACAATATGTCAATCACAACGGGCTCGATCTTTTTGAAGAAGCGATACCCAAGCGCTCCCACGGCGAGGCTGAGCGCAGCCGGATAGGCGAGCGTCGGCAGCGACGGGGGCATGCCATAGAGGAAAATAGCGCGATAGGACTCGAGCAGGGCGCTGAGCGGATTGAGCGCGAGCGGACCCTGCAGCTCCGCCGGGAGCGCCGCCAGGGGATAGATGACCGGCGTGAGATAGAACAGCAGCATTGTGATCACCACGACCAGCGGCTGGACATCGCGGACCAAGATGCTCAGCTGGGCCAGCACGAACATGAAGCCCAGGGTCAGCGGCAGCTGGATGGCGAGCAGCAGGGGCAAGAACAGCAGCGCGGCGCTCGGCAGGATGCCATGCCAGGCGTTGATCGCGATCAGCATGCCCCCCATGAACGCGGCGTCGATCACGACCTCGGCGAGCTGGATGATCACCAGGATTTCGCGCGGGAAATACACCTGGTTGAGCACTTCCCGCTGGCCCTCAAGCGCCACCAGGCCCTTGTGCAGACCGTTGCTGAAGATCGACCAGCCAATCAGCCCGGTGAGATAGAAGGAGATGAACGGCACCGGGCCGACCTGGTAGTTGAGCAGCCGCGAGAAGACCAGCGAGAAGACCAGCGACTGCGCGACGGGAAGCAGCGCGATCCAGAGGATGCCGAGGATCTTCTGCCGGTACCGGAGCTGGATGTTGTATTTGAGCCAGGTCGCCATCAGCCAGCGCGCCGCCCAGAGACGGCGCAGGCTGGAGACGCCCTGCGGGGCGGCGCCGTGCTGCGGCGGAGAGAGTTGCGGGGCAGCGGGCGCCTGCCGCTCCAGACTCATATCATATCCTCTCAGGCTGAGCGCGCGTCGAGTGCCGGATGCCGCCTGGCGCCGCATGTCGGCCCAATGGTAGCATAGCGGGGAACGCTGTCAAGCAGCGGCGCGCCGGGCCGCATCCAGCGCGGATACGGGCTCTGGCCGCAGCGGAAGTGGTGTATAATTTCGCCCATGAACTCCTACCCCCCACGCTCTATCATCCGGCGAGCTACGCCCCGCTTCCCACCCTCGGCCAGCAGCATCCGCGCGGCCGGCCCGATCGAGGGCCCGGCGCAATGACAGCCCAGCAGGCCCCGCCGCAGCCCGGGCCGACGGTCGTTTGCACGATTGTCGCCAAGAACTATGTCGCCGCAGCCCGGACGCTGATGCGCTCGATCCAAGAGCTGCGCGCTGACCTGCTCTGCGTCGCGCTGCTCGTCGACACGCCCGATGGCTACATCGATGCCGCCCAGGAGCCGTTCGCGCTGATCCAGGCCGACGAGCTCGCCATCCCGCGCTGGCGGCACTTCGCCATGAAGTACGACATCATGGAGCTCAGCACGGCGGTCAAGCCCTTCTTCCTGGCCGCGCTGTTCGAGCGCTTCGCGGCGCGCAAGGTCATCTATTTCGATCCTGACATCCTGGTCACCGGCAGCTTGGATCAGCTCCTCGAGCTGCTCGATGACCATCAGATCATCCTGACGCCCCATATTTTGGAGCCGCTGGACGACGACCGCGCCCCCGGCGAGCTGGATTTTCTGCGCGTGGGCACCTACAACCTGGGATTTCTGGCGCTGGCGCGGTCCCCGGCGGCCGACGCGCTGCTGGCATGGTGGCAGCGCAAGCTCTACCACGATTGCACCTGCGAAATCGAGCGCGGACTGTTCGTCGACCAGCACTGGATGGACCTCGCGCCCAGCTTGTTCGCGGGCGTGCATGTCCTGCGCGACCCCGGCTACAACGTCGCCTATTGGAATATGAAGACGCGCGAGCTGCGGGCGGGGGCGGCGGGCTATCTGGTCAACGGCCGGCCGCTGATCTTCATGCACTTCAGCGGCTTCCGCGTTGACGACCCAGGCAGCGTATCGATCCATCAAAATCGCTTCGTGCTGGGCGATCTCAGCGAATCCTACCAGGCCTGCTTCGCCGACTACCGGCGGCGCCTGATCGACAACGGCTACCACGCAACCAGAAATTGGCCCTACGCATACGGCGCCTTCAGCGACGGCCTGGCGGTGACGCCGCCGCTGCGCGCCTGCCTGCGCGAGCGCGACCGGGATGGCGAGCGCTGGCCGGATCCCTCCGAGCTCGGCGCCGCGAGCTTCCGCGCCTGGGCCGCCGCGCCGGAGGATGGAGCGCTCTCGCCCTACGCGCTTGCGCTCCATCAGCTGCACCCCTATCTGCAACGCGCCTTCCCCGATCCGCGCGGCCGCGATCATGATGACTACGCCGGGTGGCTCGTCGCCCAGCGGGGCAGCTCGGATCTTTTCGCGGACGCCTACATCCAGCCGATCGCCGCCGCGCTGGCCAAGCGCCCGGTTCCGCGGGCGGCACCCGACAGGGCCGGCCTGTGGCGCCGCATCGCCCGGACGATCGCCTATTACCGCGCCTATCCCACCGAGGTCGCCCCGCATCTGCCAATCGATCCGCTCGCGTGGAGCCCCGAGTTCTACACCGGCCCCGGCGGATTGTACGGGCGGCTGCGCGGGCTCCTCAGGCGCTACGGCCTGCTGAAGCGGGCGAAGCGCCTGATCGGCCATCGCCGGATCATGACGGCCCGCTTCTTCTTCAGCCGCCAGCCGCCGCCGGGCGTGGCGCCGATGAGCGCGCCCGCCGGGCCGGCCCGGAGCGCGGCGCTCCCTGCGGCTCCGGGCCGATCGGCTGCGGACGGCCTGAACCTCGTGGGCTACCTATATTCCGAAACCGGGGTGGGCCAGGCGGCCCGCAACGTCGCGGCGGCGCTCATCGGCGCCGGCCAGCCGCTCGCGGCCCTGCCCCTGACCGCCCAAGATCGCTCGCGCCAGCAGGCGCGCGAGCTTGGCGATCTGCCCCAAGGCATGCCCTACGCAATCAGCCTCTTTCACGTCAACGCCGATATGACCTTCCCGGTGCGCGAGCAACTCGGCCCGGCCGCCTATGAAGGGCGCTACAACATCGCCTGCTGGTTTTGGGAGCTGGCGACCTTCCCGCGCCGCTGGCACTCCTGTTTCGAGCCCTACGATGAGATCTGGGCCGCCAGCCGCTTCATCCAGCAGGCCCTGCTCGCCCACACCGACAAGCCGGTCATCTACATGCCGCCGCCGATCGCCGTCGAGCTTCCCGAGCCGGGCAGCCGCGCGGACGTGGGCCTGCCCGAGGACGCCTGCCTCTATCTTTTTATCTTCGACGCCCTGAGCGTGATCGAGCGCAAAAACCCCTGGGCCGTGATCGAGGCGTTCAAGCAGGCGTTCCCGCCGCGTGAGCGGGCGCGCGCGCGGTTGGTGCTCAAGGCGGGCAACCTCGCGCACGCCCCCGCCGAGGGCGCGCGGCTGCGCGCCGCGCTGGCCGAGATCGACGGCATCCTGATCGACGGCTACCTGAGCCGGCGCGAGGTCAACGCCCTGATCCATCACTGCGATGCCTATGTCTCGCTGCATCGCTCCGAGGGCTACGGGCTGACGATCGCGGAGGCGATGGCGCTGGGCAAGCCGGTCATCGCCACGGCGTACTCCGGCAATCTGGACCTGATGGCGCCCGAGCACAGCTATCTGGTGCCGTATCGCCTCGTCGAGCTGCCGCGCGACTATCCGCCCTACGAGGCGGGCATGCTCTGGGCGGAACCGCACATCGGCGCCGCCGCCGAGCATTTCCGCGCGGTGTTCTCGCGCCGGGAGGAGGCGCGGGCGCGCGGGCTGCTGGCGGCGCAGTTCAT
>DASWWB010000767.1:0-2247 GCA_036406115.1 Herpetosiphonaceae bacterium | reverse complement strand
GCCCGCCCCGGCCAATCCGCTCGCGCCGGCCCCGGGCGGCCTGCTGCTCAACCAGGACCAGGCCGCCGCCTGGCGCGCCCTGCCGCCCCGCCCAGCCAGTCCGCTCGCCTCGAACCAGCCGCCGCAAACCTGCTACAAGCTGGTCGTGGACCAGGACGGTATGTACCGCGTCACCCGCGCCGAGCTGGCCGCCGCCGGCATGCCGGTCGACACGGTCGATCCGCGCACCTTCCGCCTCACCAGCCAGGGCCGCGACATCGCGATCAGCGTCACCGGCGAGAGCGACGGGGTTTTCAACGCCGGCGACGAGCTGCGCTTCTACGGCCAGCGCTACGCCACCAAGGTTATCTCCGACACCTTCATCGAGAATGGCGCCCTGGTCACCAGGCCGTCGGCGATGTCGGCGTATTATTCGGACGCGACCAGCTACACCGATGAGAATGTCTACTGGCTGACAGCCGGCGGCGCGCCGGGGCCGCGCATGGCCGCCGTCGACGCCGCGCCGCTCTCCGGGGCGCCGGTCGCGCCCTCGTACCGCGAGCTGGTCCGCGCCGAACAGTCCTATCGCTGGTACTCGACCCAGTTCCTCAGCCGCGACAAATGGATGTGGGGCCGGCTCAATCTGCCGATCGCCGGCGGCGGCCCGGCGACCTTCACCGCCACCGCCAGCCTGAGCGCCCTGGCCCCTGCCGGCGGCCCGGCCCGGGTGCGGGCCGAGATCCAGTCGCTGTTGCAGGGCGCCGGCGACGACGACCACCATACCAGCTTCGCGCTGCTCGGTCCCGGCGACGTTCGGACGGTGCTGGAGGATGCGACCTGGGATGGCATTTCCATCCATCAGCTGAACACTGACGCCCCCCGGTCGGCGCTGCGCGAGGGCACGAACTACCTGGAGCTGACCGCCTACCTCCAGCCCGGCATGACCGCCGAGCAGCTGTTTTTCAACTGGTTTGAGATCGAGTACGACCGCCGCTTCGAGGCCGCCGGCAACGTCCTGCGCTGGCCGGGCCGCGCCGGCTCGTGGAACTACCAGGTGACGGGCTTCAGCGCCGCCGACCTGCTGGCCTTCGATGTCAGCGACCCGCTGCTGCCGCGCCAGCTCGCCAACGGCGTCGTCACGCCCAGCGGCGGCGGGCAGCAGATCGCGCTCGGCATCGCCGGGGCCGCCGACCGCCGCTACCTGGCGGTTTCGGCCGCCGCCATGCGCGCGCCCAAGCGCCTGAGCGCCTACACGCCGCCGGACCTGCGCGCCGCCAGCAACGGCGCCGACTACATCTTCATCACGCACGCCGATTTCCTCACCGCCACCCAGGCGCTGGCCAGCTACCGGGCCGGCCAGGGCATGCGGACAATGGTCGTGGACGCCGAGGATGTCTACAACGAGTTCAACGACGGGATTTTCCACCCGGTCGCGTTCAAGCGCTTCCTGGCCTACGCCTACGCCACCTGGCAGGGCGCGCCGGTCTCCTACGCGCTGCTGGTCGGCGACGGCCACTGGAACCTGAAGAACTTCGCGCCGCCGCCGGCCGGGCCGCTGCCGCCGGGCCAACCGCCCTACACCGACTACCGCGCCGGCCCGGTCTTTATGCCGCCGCTACTGGCCTGGGTCGATCCCTACCAGGGCGAGGTTGACAGCACCAATCTCCTGGCGGCCTTCGTCGGCGAGGATATTTTCCCGGATGTCTCGATCGGCCGCCTGCCGGTCAACACGCCGGCCCAGGCCCAGGCGGCGGTGGCCAAGACCATCGCCTTCGAGCAGGCGCCGGCGGCGGGCTGGCAGCGGCGGATGCTGTTTGTGGCCGACAACACGCCCGATCCCGCCGGCGATTTCGTCCAGCTCAGCGAGGAGATCATCAACGACCACCTGCCCGCCGGCTGGGCCGCCGACCGGATCTATCTCGATGATGTCTGCGGGCCGCCGTCCAACCAGCTGCCCTCGTGCCCGGCGATGAACCAGCAGATTATCTCGACGCTCAACACGACCGGGACGCTGTTCCTCAACTACACCGGCCACGCCTCGCTCAACCGCTGGGCCGCCGAGCAGATTTTCGTCAACGCCAACGTCCCGGCGCTGGCCAACGGCGACAAGCTGCCGATCGTCCTGTCGATGACCTGCCTCGACGGCTACTGGCTCTATCCCAATCTGCCCGGCATGATGGAGGAGATGGTGCGTGCCGACAGCCGCGGCGCCGTGGCGGCCTTCTCGCCGACCGGCCTGGGCGTGGCGTCGGGCCACGATATCATGCA
>DASWWB010000766.1:0-1720 GCA_036406115.1 Herpetosiphonaceae bacterium | reverse complement strand
GTCGTCGATCAGGCGGCGCACCGCCGCCGCCACGCTCGCGGCATCGCGCGGCGGGACCAGCTCGATGCAATCGCCCAGCGCCCGCAGGTCTTCCGGCCCGCCTTCGCCGGCGCAGCCGACCGCCGGCTTGCCCATGCCAAGGGCCTCGACATACGCCACGCCGAACGCCTCGTTCCAGCTTGGCAGCACGAAGATATCGCACCGCGCCAGGTACGCCCACACCGCCTGGTGCTGCTGGTCGCCGGCGAATTCGACGGCGTCGTCGATGCCAAGCTCGCGCGCCCGGGCCTTGAGCTGGTCTTCGAGCGGCCCGCCGCCGACAATCACATAGCGCAGCGCGTAGCCCTGGTCGCGTAGCTGGCGCAGCGCCTCCAAGACATAGGCATGGCCTTTGCGCTCGACCAGATGGCCGACGCTGAGCAGCCTGATGGTGTCGCCGGGCTTCGCAGGGATTGGATCCGCCCGTGGCGCGTCGCCGCCCAGGCGCACGATCGTGGTGGCGTCGTCCCTGCCGCAATGCCGCACCACCTGCCGCCGCGTCCAGTCGCTGTTGACCATAATCGCGTCGGCGGCGCGGAAAACCCAGCGCACGACGGCTGCGCTGAGTCGGTTCTGGCGGACCGTGTAGGTGACGTCGGTGCCGTGGACGCTCAGGACGACGGGGACGCCCATCCAGCGCCGCGCCAGCAGCGCCACGACGCCGGCCGGCACCGCGTAGTGGGCGTGGATGAGATCGAACGGCTGCTGGCGGTGGAGGCGGCGGAGCAGCCGGCGCGCGCTGGGGTAGGCCCAAAACCCCCACAGGCCGTGAAATACCTGCCTAGGCGGCGAGACATAACGCGGGTAGAACACCGGCAAATCGCCGACCCGGCCCGCGCGCGGTGTGCTCAGCACCTCGCGCCGCCAGCGCTCCCACTCAGCTTTGCACCGCCGCGGCCTGAGGAGCTGCCGCCAGACCCGCAGCGGCGGCACGATGCGCGTCGGCGAGACGACTGTGATCTCGCACCACGGCAGCAGGTGGCTGGCCTGGCGCTCGACAAAGATGCCGAGCGTCGGCCGGCCGGGCGCGGGGAAATATTCGGCGATATACAGGATGCGCAGGCGTGGCGCCTCCTCAGCTGGCGGCATGGGGCGGCCTCAGGATTTCGCGGCGCAGGCCGACGAAACATGCGATGAGCAGGAGAAAGGTCATGCGCCACTCGATGCTGACCAGCGGCGCCTCAAGCATGCTCGCGGCCAGGAACACCCACAGCCCCAGCCAGAGCGATGCGAGCAGCGGCTCGCGGTCCATCGCGCCGGCCTGGCGCATGGACGAGGCCGCGCTGTGCAGGCGCCAGGCCAGCGCGCCCAGCCAGATCACGGCGGGCAGGCCGTAGCTCAGGAGCAGGTGCAAGAGCTGGTTGTGCGGCTGCCCGTAAATGGCGATGCGGCCGTAGTCCTCCATCCCCCCGCCGACGGCCAGCACGCTGGGCTGGCTCCCCGCCAGGCCGAGCGCCGCGTCCCACAGCTTGATGCGCCAGATCAGCGTCCCCCGCCAGGCGCGGGGGAGCGCGCTGGCCGCCAGCCAGATCATCACGCCGGCGCCCATCAGCGCCGCGCCGCCCGCCATGGCGCGCGCGTGGGATGAGCGGATTCGCTGATGCGCCGCCATGACGATCGCGCCGATCGCCGCCGCGCCGATCGCGGCTTTCGCATAGGTCGTCGCCAGGCCCGCGACGAT
>DASWWB010000765.1:0-2513 GCA_036406115.1 Herpetosiphonaceae bacterium | reverse complement strand
GGCCCCGCGCTTTGACGGGCGGCTAGCCGATGAAGAAGAAGGCGATGCCGACGATCACATACACGCCGAGGAGCATCGCGCCCTCCAGCCAGTTGCTTTCGCCGTCGATCGAGATGAAGGCGGCGATGATCACGCTCAGGCCCAGCACCATCACCTCGAACAGGCTGAAGAACAGCGTCATCTGGTGCTCGAAGAACAGGCTGATGAACACCAGCAGCGGCGCCACGAACAGCGCGATCTGCATGCTGGAGCTGAGCGAGATGGTCATCGACAGGTCCATCTTGTTTTTGAGCGCCGCCTGCACGCCGACCAGATGCTCGGCCACGTTGCCGACGATCGGGATGAAGACCACGCCCAGGAACAGCTCGCGCACGCCCAGCGACTTGGCGACCGGCTCGACCACGCCGACCAGGAACTCGCTCATGCCGACGATCGCCAGCGTCGCGGCGCCCAGGATGCCCAGCGACACGCCGACCGACCATTTGGCCTTGTGGTCCTCGTTGTCGTCGTCGACGCCCGCGTGGCCCGCCGCGTCGGGATCGCCGTCGCGCAGCACGTAGATCATGCTCAGCACGTAGATGATGATCAGCACGGCGGCCACGCCCAGCGAGATCGCGATTAGGTCAGGGTCGTTGACCTGGGTGTTGTAGACATCGACTTTGACGCCGGTGTCGATCTCCTTGAAGATCTCGAACAGGGTGGGGATGATCAGGCCGATCACCGCCAGCGTCATCATCGAGGCTGACATGCCGGTCAGGCCGCGGTCGAAGGTTTGTTTGCCGTGGCGCAGCCCGCCCAGCAGCAGGCTGAAGCCGACGATCAGCAGCAGGTTGCCGATGATCGAGCCGGTGATCGAGGCCTTGACCAGCTCGATGTTGCCTTTGCTGAGCGCCACGATCGTGATGATCAGCTCGGCGGCGTTGCCCAGGGTGGCGTTGAGCAGGCCGCCGATTTTCGGCCCTGTGTGGATCGCCAGCTCCTCGGTCGCCTCGCCGAGGATGCCCGCCAGCGGGATGAGCGCCAGCGCCGAGAAGGCGAAGATCAGCACGTCATTGTGCAGGAAGAACTCGGCGACGATCGCCAACGGCACGAACACCAACATGTAACGGAGCCATTTCACAGGGCGTTTCCTCTTTCCCTAGGCCGCGACTTAGCTCGCGGCCTCTTCCACGCCGTAGGGCTGGTGCAGCTTGACGGGGTCCGATTTCTTGCTCGCCCGCAGGTTCAGCAGCTCCACGAAGACCGAGAACGCCATCGCGCCGTAGATGTAGCCCTTGGGAATGTGCTGCTCGAAGCCCTCGGCGATCAGCGACATGCCGATCAGCAGCAGGAAGCTCAGGGCCAGCATCTTGACCGTCGGGTGGCGGTTGACGAAATCGCTGATCGAGCCCGCCGAGAGCAGCATCACGCCGATCGCGATGATCACGGCGGCGATCATGACGCCGATCTGGCTGGCCATGCCGACGGCGGTGATGACCGAGTCCAGCGAGAACACGATGTCAAGGACGATGATTTGCGCGATCACGCTGCCGAAGGATTTGGCCTTGGCCTCGGTGCCGTGGCTTTCCGCGCCCTCCAGCCGCTCGTGGATCTCGTAGGTGCTCTTGGCGAGCAGGAACAGGCCGCCGCCGATCAGAATCAGGCTGCGCCCCGAGAAGGGGTGGCCGAAGAGATGGAACAGCGGATTGGTCAGCTTGGCGATCCAGGAGAGGGAGAGCAGAAGCAGGATGCGGGTGATGAGGGCCAGCGCCAGGCCCACCTGGCGGGCTTTGGCCTGTTGATCGACTGGCAGCTTGCCGGCCAGAATCGAGATAAAGATGACGTTGTCAACGCCCAGCACGATTTCCAGCGCTGTCAGCGTGGCCAGCGAAATCCAGATTTGCGGGTCACTCAACCATGCCATGAACGAGTCCTTTCCTAAAACTCTGATACTCTGGTGGGCTTGATCTTAGCACGAGTGGCTCGGCGGTTATCATACCATAGCCCAGGCGGCGAATTGTCCTCTCTTACGCCGCGAATCGGGGGGGCGTTGCAGGGTCAGTCGTCAGTCGCCAGTCGTCAGGCACCGGCTACGTCAGCATAGCGGCGCCCAGCGCTGGATGTCCCCTGACGACTAGCGACCGACGACTGATTGCTCGCTCCCAAACATTGATTCATCCCCTCCCCTGGCGTATAATTTAGCTATGCGCGAACTGCCCTCACTGGTGGCGTGGCTGCCCACGCTGGCCCCATCCGAAGTGCACACCCTGGCCCAGCTCTGGGGGGTCGAGCCCGGCCCGCCGGAGCGGCTGCTTGCCCAGCTGACGGAGCCGGCGGCGGTCGAGCGCGCGCTCGGCGAGCTGCGGCTGGACGATCGAGCGGCGCTGGAGCGGGTGCTGGCCGCCGGCGGGCGGATCGGCGCCGCCGCGCTGGAGCGGGAGTGGGGCGCGGTCCGGCCCCACACCGGCTTTGTCAATCCGCGGGCCTACCTCCACGCCCTGAGCGGCGTCGCCTCGCCGGTGGAGCGGCTGTTC
>DASWWB010000764.1:0-2119 GCA_036406115.1 Herpetosiphonaceae bacterium | reverse complement strand
CCTCATTTCTGGAACGGCGTCTCGGGGCGCAGGCGGAAGACCTGGGCCTCGCCGTTGTCGTAGATCCGCAGCGCGTCCGCCGGCAGCGGCAGCGCGCGGCCGAGACGGGCGCCGCGCAGCTTGGTCAGCTCGGTGACGACGAGGCTGCGGGTGGTCGGCCGCAGGTCGTTGGCGAACAGCTGGTTGCGGTTTTGCAGCGAGCCGCGGTTGGCGAAATAGGCCATGCCCAGCCGCTCGTCGAACTCGGTCCAGATCTCGCTGTCGCGCAGGTAGCGGTCCTCCCACTCGATCGCCAGCAGCTCGTTGTCGCGGTAGAACGTCCATTTGTTGCTCAGGGTCGGCTCGTTGGTAGCCTTGAAGACCGACAGCAACGCCAGGCAGCCGATCAGCGCCGCCATGCCAGTCTGGGCAAGAAGTGCGAAGCGCCGCGGCCGCCAGTCGGCCAGCGCCGACGCCACCACCGCAACCGCGATGATCGAGAACGAGGGGAAGACCCGGTGCTGGAGATTGCCGATCGCGCCGCTGGCGTCGGCCAGCGCCGAGATCACGCCCTGGAGCGCGAAGGCCAGGTACAGCAGCCACAGGATCCAGGCCACCTCGCCCGGCTGCTCCCGCCGCTTGACGATCCAGCGCCAGCCCTGCCGCAGCCAAAGCGCGAACGACACCCCGAGCACGATCCAGTTGGCCAGGCTGACCATGAAATAGACCCGCAGATTGACCCAGCCCGCCGACACCACGCTGTACGGGTTGGTCGATTGCTGCTCCACGTCAAGGAACAGCGCCGCCACCCGCTCATAGATCGAGTGCAGCACCTGGAGGTCGTGCTGGGCCGGCGCGTAGGCGTAGAAGGTGAACAGATAGGCCAGGCCCAGGCAGACCAGCGTCGCGTAGGTCAGGCGCGCGATGATCCGCTGGCCCTCGTTGACCTCGCGCACGCGCCGGTCGAACATGCGCGCCAGCCCCAGGGTGAGGGCGACCGAGAAGATGAACGAGTGGGCGAGCAGGTTGTTGATCGAGATCAGCGCGTAGGTGGCGACGTAGAACATGCCCACGTAGAGCGCGAACAGCGCCGGCCGCTGCAAATATTTGAAGGAGCGGATCAGCAGCACCAGGCAGATGATCAAAATCGTGCGGGTGAATTTCTCGTGCGAGCTGCGCAGGATCACAAACAGGAACTCGGGCTGGGTCAGCAGCACGATGGTGCCGATCGTCGCGCCGCGCACGCTGCCGGTGAACTCGCGGTAGAGCGTCCATGCCGGCACGGCGACGATCCCGGCCAGCAGCGGGTACATGATCTGCTGGAGCGTCGTCACCTCGACGCCGGTCATGGAGATGATGAACAGCGAGATCGCCTGGTAGGCGTAGCCGTTGGGATAGACCTCGCCCTCGGTCGGGATGAGCCGCCCCTCGCGCACAAAATCGCGGATGGTCGCGCTGAAGACCGTCGAATCCGACTCGGCCCAGCGCCCCTGGTAGCGCAGGAGGAAATACATGCCGATCAGCAGCATGTAGAAGACAGGCAGCAGCCAGGTCCATGCGCGCGGCGCCGGCTCCTGGCGGTTCAGCGCGCTCATAAGCTTCTCCTCGGGCTGATGCGCCAGCCGAGCCAGCTGATCGCGCCGGCCAGCGCGACAAAGCCCAGCGCGATGCCTGCCAGCCGCAGGGCGAAGGCGCGATTGACGGTGGTTTGCAAGATGGTTCCGGCGGGCGGCGCCGGCTGGGCAGCGACGTTCGCCAGGGCCGGCGGCAGATCGACCGCCAGCTCGGCGGGCGCCCGCAGCCGCGGGATCAGGATCCAGTCGCCGGCCAGCGGCGGCGCCCAGGGCAGGGTCACGGTCAGCGGCGCGCCCGCCAGCAGCTCGATGGTCTGGCTGGCGACCAGAGTCTCGCCCATGCCGCCCTGCGAGGCCCACAGCTCCAGGCGGGCCGGCGGCCCGTCCTCGCCGCCGGTGTTGGCCAGCCGCACGCTGACCTGGCCTTGCTCAAGCTGGCGGTACGCGCCGACGGCCAGCCGCCCGGCGACGGCGGCCGGCGTCAGGGGCTCGAACGCGAACGCGCCGTCGTAGCTCACGACATAGGCGCCCGGCGCCAGGCCGGCCAGGCCCAGCAGCGCGCCGCC